>CAIYKK010000614.1 GCA_903926695.1 uncultured Burkholderiales bacterium | reverse complement strand
CCGCATGAAGTCAAATGCGCTGCAGGTAGCGCAGGTTTTTTGGTTTAAGTTCATTTTTTGTCTCCTCCACGTTGTACTGTGTCTTTCCCCGTGCAATCGACTTTACACACAGTCGAACTTTGTTTTTTACCCAGGGTAACCAGCGGAAATCATCGTGATCCGGGCTGCAGCCGTCAAGAGTAGTAACCGTAATGCAGCGCCGATTTCAGGAAAAATCCGGCCCGGTCAGAGGAAAAAGAGGCCCGCCCGCCCGCCAAAGAGGCCCGCAAACCAATTCAGACCAGGTTTGAGCCGCCCTGCATCCACATCGCAAACCAGTTACAAAAACTGGATCTTTTTACGGATGATTAAAAAAATGCGGGGTCGTGGCGAAGGCAGTCATTGCGCTCAAGCCCACTGCAGGCGCAGACGGCTTTCAAACTGCCGCGCCTGACCCGTGAGCGGGTCGGTAAATGCAATGGAGCGCGCCAGCAGTTGCAGCGGCTGGGCAAAGTCGGCCTCGGGCGTCGGCGTGACGGGCGGGTAAATCCTGTCGTTCAGCAGGGGCAAGCCCAGCGCGTTCATGTGGACGCGCAACTGGTGCTTTTTGCCCGACACGGGGCTGAGCGCATAGCGCGCCTGCGCGCCCCGGACTTCGAGCAACTCAATCAGGGTTTCGCTGTTGGGTTCGCCGGGCGTTTCGCGCTGGCGGAAAAAAATATCGTCTTCCACAATCCGCGTTTGGCGCCGCTGCGGAAAGGCTAGTTCGGGTCGGAACGGCGCGATGGCTTCGTAATGTTTGCTGATTTCATGGCGCCGGAACAGCGCCTGGTAAGCGTCGCGCTCGGCGGGATTCACGCCAAACAGCACCAGCCCAGCGGTTTCGCGGTCAATGCGGTGAATCGGAATCAGGCTGTCCAAGCCGAGCTGGTTTTTCAGCCGCACCAGCAGGGTTTCCTGCACATAGCGGCCCGAGGGCGTAACGGGCAGGAAATGCGGCTTGTCGGCGACGACTAAATGCGCGTCCTGAAACAGCACGGCCGCTTCAAATGGAATGCGCGGCTCGTCAGGCAGATCGCGGTAGTAATACAGCCGCATGTGGCCCCGGTAAGGGCGCTCGGGCGTGACCAGCGCGCCAAATTCATCGGCGACTAAATGAGCCGCCATGCGCGCCAGCCAAACGTCGCGGGGAATGGCCGGAAAGCGCTCGACCAGAAAGTCGGTGAAGGTCGGCCAGGCGCCGCCCGGCAGGCCGACGCAGCTCGGGCTGACGCCGTGGCGCGTCGGCAGGCCACCGCAGGCCAGCGGCTGGCTCACAGTCGCGCCGGTTTACACACGCTGAAACACCACGTCCCAGACGCCATGTCCGAGCTTGATGCCGCGATTTTCAAACTTGGTCAGCGGGCGGTAATCGGGCTTGGGCGCGTAGCCACCGCTGGCGGCGTGTACGGTGTTTTGCAGCAGTGGCTCGGCGCTGAGGACTTCGAGAATCTGCTCGGCGTAAGGCTCCCAGTCGGTGGCGCAATGCAGGTAGCCGCCTGGCTTGAGGCGCGCGGCGAGCTTGGCAATCAGCGGCCCTTGAATCAGGCGGCGCTTGTTGTGCTTTTTCTTGTGCCACGGGTCGGGGAAAAAGATGTGCGCGCCGTCCAGGCTGGCGGGCGGCAGCATGTGGTCAATCACTTCGACGGCGTCGTGCTGCAGGATGCGGATGTTGGCCAGTGCCTGCTCGTCGATGCGCTTGAGTAGCGCGCCGACACCGGGCGTATGCACTTCGCAGCAGAGGAAATTCTTCTCATGCAGCAGGGCGGCGATGTGCGCGGTGGCCTCGCCCATGCCGAAGCCGATTTCCAGCACCGTGGGCGCGGTGCGGCCGTAAGCGGCCTCAAAATCCAGCGGCGCGGCGGCGTAGGGCAGCAAAAATTTCGGGCCGACGCTGGTGAAGGCCTTGGCCTGGCCCGCAGTGGTGCGGCCCGTGCGGAGCACAAAACTACGGATGCTGCGGTGATGACTGATGTCATCGGGGGCGCCTTCGGGCGCGACGGGTGGGGTGGGGGCGGTGTTTTCAGTCACCGCTTGATTTTAGTGCGCCGCCCGCTTTTGCAAAACCACCCGCTTCATCCAGCCCAGAATGGCGGACGAAGCCAGCGCCGCAATCACCGGCACGCTCAGTTGCACCGTGGCCGCTGGCAGGCTGACATAGGCCAGCGCGGTCGGGACAACGGTGCGTGCGGGTCATCAACCGTTAGAGCATGAAATCGGCGCTGACCAGGATTTTGACCCCGGCCAGCGCAATCGCAAACTCGGCGTCGGTATCCGCGTCGGTGCTGCCGTACAGGATGTGGTTGACGGCATCAAAGCGCAGCTTGCCGGTGGCGTCGCCGGTAAAGGCCGACGCCGCGCCGACAAAGGTGAAAGCCTGGTCGCCGATCAAGGCGGTGTTGGCGTCCACGCCCCGCAGGTCAATCTTGTCGCCTTCGCTGGTTTTGAAGTCGGTGATGGTGTCCCAGGTGGTTTTTGTCAAGCCCAGTTCGGCGAGGCTGTTGAAGTCAAAACGGTCGGCGCCCGTGCCGCCCGTGAGCCTGTCCGCGCCCAGCCCGCCGATCAGCACATCGTTGCCGTCGCCGCCCGTCATGGTGTCGGCGCCTGCGCTGCCGTTCAGTGTGTCATTGCCCACGCCGCCGATGAGCTTGTCGGCGTTGGCCGTGCCGGTGTAGGTCGTGCCGACGGTGCTGAAGTTGTAGCTGGTCGTGCCCGCGTAGCTGTGGCCCGCCAGGTCTTTGACGCTGCCTGCGGCCAGTTCGACTTTGTAGGCGGTGCT
>CAIYKK010000613.1 GCA_903926695.1 uncultured Burkholderiales bacterium | reverse complement strand
TTGGTAGCGCACGATTTCTTCGGGTGTGTACCAGACGCCCAGACTTTTGCGCAGCTCCGGGTCAAAAGCGGCCAGAAAGGGTTCGTAAAAATACTGGATCGAGCGCGTGGACTCGAAGGTTTTGAAAAAAGCCGCCTGATCGACGCGGTTGAGCGCGTCGGTGGCCCAGTCCAGCACTTCGGTCAGGTTCAGCGCCTTGAGCTTGGCGGGCTGCGAAAGCTGGCCGAACAGGGCGGCAATCATGGGTACGTTCAGGCTGTGGGCGGCGCTTTTCCAGTCGAACGGCCCGAGTGGCTGGCCGGGCGCGGCCTGTTCGCGGCGCAGCACCCAGGCGGAAAACACGCCGTAGAACAGCGTCTGCACCAGCGTCGAGCGAAAGAAATGCCCGCCTTCGCTGGCACTGAAGGTCACGCCGAGCGAGGATTCCAGGCTTTTTTGCAGCGCGTCGAGCTGCTTGGCGGCAGTCGCGCTGGCGTGTTCCACCCGGTGCCGCGCTTCGCGGGCGTAGCTGGCCAGCAGGGCGGCGAGGTCTTTCGGGTCGGCCAGCGGGGCGGCGTGTTGCAGCACGCGGGCGAGGAAATCTTCAAACGGCTGGCCTTGCTGGGTTTGCGCTTTGGCCGGGTGCGCGGCGAGTTCCCAAAAGCTGGCTTCATCAAGCGCCAGCGTAAAACGCTCCAGCGTGACGCGCTGGCCGCCGCGCTCGCCAATCAAGAGCCACTCGCGCAGGTTGGTGACTAAAACCAGTTTGTAGCGGTCCCAGTATTTGCTGATTTGCGCCGTGGTGGCGGTGTCGTTGACGGCTTCGGCGGGGCTTTTGACTTCAATCACGCCGCGTGCCGGGGCGCCAAGGTTTTTGACTTCGGCGCTGGCCCGGTCGAACTGGTCGGCGGTGAACAAGCCGCCGTCGGGGTTGCCCGCGCCCAGATTTTTGAGCTGCATGACGCAGCGAACGCGGGGCTTGAGCGCGTGGCCTGCGCCGTCAATCAGGTTGTTCAGCGCGGTGTAGTAAGAGGTTTCTTTGGTGCCGCCGCCGGTGCGGTGAACGCCGCGCACGGCGTGGAGGAAGTCTTCAAGCGCAGAGGATTTGGCCATTGGTCGGCAACGGGCGTTGTGCCTCAAATTTCCAGGTTGTCGATCAGCCGGGTGTTGCCCAGCTTGGCCGCGCCCAGCACGACCAGCGCTTCGTCGGCGAGCGGGCCTTGCGGCGGCTGCAGATCGGCGCGGCGGCGCACGGTTAAATAGTCGGGCTTCCAGCCGCGCCGGGCCAGCGCCTGCATGGCGTGGGCTTCAAGCGCGGCCAAGTCGGGCGCTGCGGCGCTGCCAGCGGCGCGGGCGGCTTCGCCCAGAGCGCGCAGGGCTTTGGACAGTTGCACGGCTTCTTCGCGCTCGGCGGGCGTCAGGTAGCTGTTGCGCGACGACAGGGCCAGGCCGTCTTCGGCGCGCTGGGTTTCGCCCGCCAGAATTTCAATCGGCAGCGCAAACTGCTGCACCAGACGGCGCACCACCATCACCTGCTGGTAGTCTTTTTTGCCAAAAGCGGCCACGCCTGTGGGCATGCCGGCAAACACGCAGGAAAAGAGCTTCATCACCACGGTGCTCACGCCGATAAAAAAGCCGGGCCGGAAATGCCCTTCAAGAATGTCGCTCAGGTCGGTGGCGGGCTGGACTTTGAAGGTCTGCGGTTCGGGGTACAAATCCTTTTCACGCGGGGCGAACACCACGTCGCAGCCTGCGGCTTCGAGGCGCTGGGCGTCGGCGTCCAGCGTGCGCGGATAGCTGTCAAAGTCTTCGTGCGGCGCAAACTGCAGCCGGTTGACAAAGATGCTGGACACGGTGACATCGCCGAGCGGTTTGGCCTGTTTGACCAGCGCAATGTGGCCTGCGTGCAGGTTGCCCATAGTGGGCACAAAAGCCGGATTTTTGAACGCGCTGAGGTGCTGGCGCAGCTCGGCAATGGTGTGAACGATGTGCATGGGGTCTCCTTGGGTTTTTTGCGGCGCGGGTGGATGCGCGGGGTGCGCTAAGTCGCGCTGGGAAGGGAAGTCTGGATTTTGTGGCCGCTGTTGAGTTCTTCGAGTTTTTCGCGCAGTTTGGTCATGCCGCCTGAAATGCAAATCCAGTTGGCACTGACTGATTTCAACGAGTCTCCCACCGAGTGGCGGAGAAAGTCCACCATTTGCACCACGTAATCACTGTTTTTGGCCAAAGATTTGAGTTGTTTTCCCACTCCGGCGTCCGAGGTGATGAAGTGCAGCTTGATAAATTTGAACTCGCTTTTGATCATGTGCGCCTGTCCCGGTTTTAAACCCACGACGGTGACGTTCAAAAATTTCTTGACTGCGGCGGGAGTCGGCTTGGGGGCTAGCGTTCGGGCTTGGGCTTGGGCTGGCTCAGATTTGGATTCTGGATTAGGTTCGGCTTTTGGCTCTGGCTCTGGCTCTGGCTCAGGTTCAGGTTCAGGTTCAGGTTCGGGCGCTAACTCAGATTCTGGATTTGGTTCGGGTGCTGGCTCTGGCTCTGGCTGGGGCGCTGGCACTGGCACTGGCGTTGGCACGGGCACGGGCACAAACGCAGACGCAATCTGTGCCACCGGTTCAGGCGCGTGTACTGCTGGCAGCGCGGCAGGCATGCGCTGCGGCGCAGGCTGCTCGACGGGCGCAATGGGCACAAGAACAGGCTGGGTAAACAGATTGATCGGGATGTTGATGGGCTGAATCTGCCCCACCGCCGCCGCAATGCGCGCATGAATATCCTTCGCCGCCTCGGCCACGATGGCTTGAACGCAGGCTTCGATTTGAGCGCGCAGGGGCGCTTCCAGTGCCTTGACCATCACTTCGGTGATGCTCTGCATCGCCAAAGCCAGGCTGGGCGAAATTGCGGGCAATGTCGGGGGTGACGAAGAATGAGGCATGGTGTTTTTCCCTGAGAGATGCGCTGTGGATTCAGCGCAAGTTTTTGATTTTTTTAAAAAGCGTGCCGAAAAACGGTCTCACCACGCATGCAGGCGGTTGTCGGGGAAACTGCCGTTTTTCACGGCCTGCACATAGGCTTCCATCGCGCCGCGCACGCTGGGCGCGTCGTCCATGAAGTTGTGGACAAACTTGGCCATCTTGCCCAGGTTCATGCCCAGCATGTCGTGCAACACCAGCACCTGCCCGGCGGTGCCGCTGCCCGCGCCTATGCCGATGGTTGGGCAGTGTGTCAGCAATTGGGTGACTTCCAGCGACAGCGCGGCGGGCACCATTTCCAGCACCAGCATGGACGCGCCTGCGTCTTGCAGCGCGCTGGCGTCGCGGCGCAGCTGGGCGGCGGCTTCGTCGGTCTTGCCCTGAACGCGGTAGCCGCCCAGCGCATGCACGGTTTGCGGCGTCAGCCCCAAATGGGCGCAGACCGGAATGCCGCGCTCGACCAGAAAACGCACGGTTTCAGCCGTCCAGCCGCCGCCTTCTAATTTGACCATGTGCGCGCCCGCCTGCATCAGCACGACGGCACTGCGCAGCGCCTGCTCTTTGGACTCGTGGTAAGCGCCGAACGGCAAATCGCTCACCAGCCAGGCCACGCCCTGCGAGCGGCGCAGGCCGTGGGCAACGGATTCGGTGTGATAACGCATGGTTTCCAGCGTCACGCCGACGGTGCTTGACAAGCCTTGGCAAACCATGCCGAGCGAGTCGCCGACCAGAATACATTCGACGCCAGCGGCGTCCGCCACGGCGGCAAAGGTCGCGTCGTAAGCCGTGAGCATGGTGATTTTTTCGCCATGCGTGTGCATTTCGCGCAGGCGCGGCAGGCTCAACGGCTTGCGCGCCGAGGGCGTGGAGGCGGGCGGCAGCGTGCCGTAAGGCGTGGCAGTGAGCGCGCCCGGCGACGGCGGGGCGGAATTGGCAGAAGTCATGGGCTACTCCAGAAAAGTTAAGACTCGGACGCGGCCTCCCCGGCGTAGATGGCGGGGCCATCGCCTGCCGGGCCGAACTGCGGGCGCGAGGTGTTTCAGGCCATTTGCACCGGAATGGTCGAGCGCTCTTCTTTGATGCGGTTGTCGGGGTTGACAAACACCAGCTTGGGCGCAAAACCGGCCACTTCCGGCTCGTCCACCTGCGCAAAGGCGGCGATGATGACCAGATCGCCCACCGCCGCACGGCGCGCCGCCGAGCCGTTGACCGAGATGATGCGGCTGCCGCGTTCGGCGCGGATGGCGTAGGTGATAAAACGCTCGCCGTTGTTGATGTTCCAGATGTGGATCTGCTCGTTTTCGGCCAGATTGGCCGCGTCCAGCAGGTCTTCGTCGATGGCGCAGGAGCCTTCGTAGTTCAGCTCGCAGTGGGTCACGGCGGCGCGGTGGATTTTGGATTTGAGCAGGGTTCTGAGCATGGTGACGAGAAGGGGTAAGTTCGAGGAAAACGAATAATAGCCTTGGGGTCCGGGCCGCGCCGCCAGCGCAGGCTTGCGGGCGCGGTAACATTTGGGCCGGTCCGGCGCAATAGCCCGGTAGTTTAGGGCACTGTGCAGTGCGACTTCTTACGCAGGTAATCATGAAAAAGACATTTGTATTCAACGCGGCGAATGTGGCCGAACTGGCTCAGGCTGATGTGGCGCGGGCGCTGGCCGAAGATATCGGCGCGGGCGATTTAACTGCCGCGCTGATCGACGCGACCCGCCTGGCGCGCGCCTACGTGCTGGCGCGCGAAAGCGCCGTGGTCTGCGGCAGCGCCTGGGTGGAAGCGGCGGTGCTGGCGCTGGACCCGCAGGCGCGCATCGTCTGGCACGTCAAAGACGGCGAGCGCTGCGAGGCGAATCAAATCGTTTTTGAAGTGTGGGGCCAGGCCCGAGCGTTGTTGTCCGCCGAGCGCACGGCGCTGAACTTTTTGCAGCTGCTCAGCGCCGTCGCCACCAAAACGGCGACTTATGCCGCCATCGTCGCAGGCACGAAGGCCAACATTGTGGACACGCGCAAAACGCTGCCCGGCCTGCGCTTGGCGCAGAAATACGCTGTTCTGGCGGGCGGCGGCACGAATCACCGCGTCGGCCTGTACGACGCCGTGCTGATCAAAGAAAACCACATCGCCGCTGCGGGCGGCATTGCGCAGGTGCTGGCGCAGGCCGCGCAACTGGCCGCCGAGGCTGATTTCATCGAGATCGAAGTCGAAACGCTGGCGCAATTGACTGAAGCGCTGGATGCTGGGGCACGCATGGTGCTGCTGGACAACATGGATATCGCCACACTGAACGAGGCCGTGCGTATCAACGCCGGGCGCGCCATTCTGGAGATTTCCGGCGGCGTCACGCTGACGGGCCTGCGCGGCCTGGCCGAAACCGGCGTGGACCGGATTTCGATTGGCACCTTGACCAAAGACGTTCAGGCCATAGATTATTCAATGCGCTTTGAAGCGCCATCAGGAGGCCAGTGATGAGTTCCGTTTTGACCCGCATCAACGTCGATTACGAGCAGCCCGAAGTTGCGCCCTCCGGCGAATCCGGCGTCTGCGCCACGCGCCACGCCTGGGCGCGGGTGCCCGTCGAGCCGTCGCAAACCGAACGCGCCGTGCTGAAAGAGCGCATCCGCCAGCTATTGAAAGAGCGCAATGCCGTGATGGTGTCGCACTTCTACGTTCACCCCGACTTGCAGGATT
>CAIYKK010000612.1 GCA_903926695.1 uncultured Burkholderiales bacterium | reverse complement strand
GATCTGGCCATTGCCGGTGCGCTGGCGGCGCAAAAACGCCTGCCCGTGGCGGCAGGCACCATGCCCACGCACGGCCCGCTGTTTGTGACGCTGCTGATCGGCACGGTGCTGCTGGTGGGCCTGCTCAATTACGTCCCGGCGCTGGCGCTGGGGCCGGTGGTTGAACATTTGATGCTGTGGTCTGGTCACTGAAGTGAGTACTTGATATGAAAACAAAAACCTCTCTCACGCTCTTCGATCCGGTGCTGATCAAGCCCGCCATCCACGCCGCCTTCGTCAAGCTCAGCCCGCGCGTGCAGTGGCGCAACCCGGTGATGTTTGTCGTTTATATCGGCAGCATTTTGACCACCTTGCTGGGGCTGCAGGCGCTGCAGGGGCACGGCGAATCGCCCGTCGGTTTTATCTTTGCCGTCGCCGTGTGGCTGTGGTTCACCGTGCTGTTTGCCAACTTTGCCGAAGCGCTGGCCGAAGGCCGCAGCAAGGCGCAGGCGGCGTCGCTGCGCACCTTGAAAAAGAGCACCTGGGCAAAAAGGTTCACTTCCCACGGCGAGAAGGTTTTTCACGGCACCGCCTGGTTGCCCGAGGAAGGAGAAAACCTGCGCAAAGGCGATGTGGTGCTGGTCGAAGCGGGCGACATGATTGCGCTGGACGGCGAAGTCATCGAAGGCGTCGCTTCGGTCAACGAAAGCGCCATCACGGGCGAATCGGCACCCGTGGTGCGCGAGTCCGGCGGCGATTTTTCGGCGGTGACCGGCGGCACCACGGTGCTGTCGGACTGGCTGGTGGTGCGCATCACGGTGAATCCGGGCGAGTCTTTTCTGGACCGCATGATCAGCATGGTCGAAGGTGCCAAACGCCAGAAAACCCCCAATGAAATCGCGCTGACCATTTTGCTGGTGGCGCTGACGATTGTGTTTCTGGTGGTCACCGTCACGCTGCTGCCCTACTCCGTGTTCAGCGTCGAAGCGAGCAAGGCCGGTACGGTGGTGAGCCTGACGGCGCTGGTGGCGCTGCTGGTGTGCCTGATTCCAACCACCATTGGCGGCTTGCTGTCGGCGGTCGGCGTGGCGGGCATGAGCCGCATGATGCAGGCCAATGTGATCGCCACCTCGGGCCGCGCGGTGGAAGCCGCTGGCGACGTGGATGTGCTGCTGCTGGACAAAACCGGCACCATCACCCACGGCAACCGGCAGGCCGCCGCATTTTTGCCCGCGCCCGGCATCACGCAGCGCCAGCTGGGCATTTGCGCCATGCAGGCGTCGCTGGCCGATGAAACGCCCGAAGGCCGCAGCATCGTCGCGCTCGCTGAAAAACTGGACTTTGCGCAGCCGCAGGCTGGCACGGCCACGGAGGTGCCGTTCTCCGCCCAGACGCGCATGAGCGGCATCAATGTTGAGCAAACAGACGGCAGCACCCGCCAGTTGCGCAAAGGCGCGGTGGACGCCATCCGCAAACACGTTCAAGCGCTGGGCGGCAGCGTCCCAGTTGAAGTGGTTCGGGCGTCTGACGAGGTGTCGCGCCGTGGCAGCACGCCGCTGGCCGTGAGCGATGGCGCCGCCGTGCTCGGCGTGGTGGAGCTGAAAGACATCGTCAAGGCGGGCATCAAAGAGCGTTTTATGGAACTGCGCCGCATGGGCATCACCACCATCATGATCACCGGCGACAACAAGCTCACGGCAGCGGCCATTGCCGCCGAAGCGGGCGTCGATGATTTTCTGGCCGAAGCCACGCCCGAAGACAAGCTCAAGCTGATTCGCCAGTACCAGGCCGAGGGCCGTCTGGTCGCCATGACCGGCGACGGCACCAACGACGCCCCGGCGCTGGCGCAGTCCGATGTGGCCGTGGCCATGAACAGCGGCACCCAGGCCGCCAAGGAAGCCGCCAACATGGTCGATCTGGACTCGAACCCGACCAAGCTGCTGGAAATTGTCGAGACCGGCAAGGCGCTCTTGATGACACGCGGCTCGCTCACCACGTTTTCGATTGCCAACGACGTGGCCAAATATTTCGCCATCATTCCGGCGATTTTTGTGACCACCTATCCGCAGTTGGCGGCGCTCAATGTGATGCGGCTGGGCAGCCCGACGTCGGCCATTTTGTCGGCGGTGATTTTTAATGCGCTGATCATCATGTTCCTGATCCCGCTGGCGCTCAAGGGCGTGAAATACCGCGCCGTGGGCGCTGCCGTGCTGCTGCGCCGCAACCTGCTGATTTACGGCGTGGGCGGCCTGATCGTGCCCTTCATCGGCATCAAGGCGATTGACCTGCTGCTGGTGGCGCTGCATCTGGCCTGAAACCACAAAACTCAAGGACTTTCCATGAAAAACATTCTTCGTCCCGCCGTGGTGCTGTTTTGCGCGCTCACGCTGCTCACGGGCGTGGCTTATCCGCTGGTGGTCACGGGCGTGGCGCACGCCCTGTTTCCGGCGCAGGCGGGCGGCAGCGTGATTGAGCACGGCGGCAAGCCCGTCGGCTCGGCCCTGATCGGCCAGAACTTCAGCGAACCCCGGAATTTCTGGGGCCGCCCTTCGGCCACCGGCCCCATGCCTTACAACGCTTCGGCCTCCACCGGCTCCAATCTGGGGCCGCTCAATCCGGCGTTGACAGAGGCCGTCAAGGGCCGCATTGACGCCTTGCGCGCCGCCGATCCGGGCAACACGGCACCGGTGCCGGTCGATCTGGTCACCGCTTCGGCCAGCGGGCTGGACCCGCACATCAGCCCCGCCGCCGCACGCTATCAAGTGGCCCGCGTGGCCAAGGCGCGCAGCCTGCCCGTTGACAAGGTGCTCAGTCTTGTTGAGCAGCAGACTGAAACGCCGCTCCTGCCGTTTCTGGGCGAGTCTCAGGTGAATGTGCTCCAGCTCAATCTGGCGCTGGAGACACTTCGTTAAAGACCGCGAGGGTCGGGCGATACGCTGCACCTTGCATGGAATCAACCCGCGATGAAGACGATACGCAATGGCCAGTTTCCCTGACGCCCGCCCCGACCCCGATCAGTTACTGGCGCAACTGCGCAGTGATGAAGCGCGGGCGCGCCTCGGCAAACTGCGCATCTACTTCGGTGCCGGGGCGGGCGTGGGCAAAACCTACGCCATGCTCAGCGCCGCGCAGCGCGAGCAGCAAGCCGGGCGGGACGTGCTGGTCGGCGTGATCGAAACCCACGGACGCAGCGAAACCGCCCAATTGCTCGCGGGCTTGAAACAATTGCCGCTGCGCGAAGTGCCTTACCGCAGTTGCACCCTGTTTGAGTTTGACCTCGACGGCGCGCTCGCCGCCCGCCCGGCGGTGCTGCTGGTCGATGAGCTGGCGCACAGCAACGCCGACGGCTCGCGCCACCCCAAACGCTGGCAGGACGTGCAGGAGCTGCTGGACGCGGGCATTGACGTGTGGAGCGCGATCAACGTCCAGCATCTGGAAAGCCTCAATGGCACAGTCGGGGCCATTACCGGCATCCGCGTGCATGAAACCGTACCCGACACCGTGCTGGACCGCGCCGATGAAATCATCCTGGTCGATGTCACGCCCGACGAATTGCTGGCGCGCCTCAAAGCGGGCAAGGTCTATCTGCCGCAGCAGGCCGAACGCGCAGCGCAGAATTTTTTCCGCAAGGGCAACCTGATCGCCCTGCGCGAAATTGCCTTGCGCCGCACCGCCGAACACGTTGAAGACGATGTGCGCAGCTACCGGATCGAGCAGTCAAAAGCCGGTGCGGGCCAACTCGGTGCCAGCGCGGCGGCCTGGAACACGTCCGGGACCATCCTCGCGTGCGTCGGCCCTCACGCGGGTGCCGAGCACGCCGTGCGCAGCGCCGCCCGGCTCGCGGGCCAGCTCAATGTGCGCTGGCACGCGGCTTATGTGCAAACGCCAGCGCATCAACGCCTGCCCGCCGCCGTGCGCGACCGCACGCTGGCCGTGCCCAAGCTGGCCGAAGAACTGGGCGGCAGCACCACGGTGCTGACCGGCAGCGCTGTGGCCACCTAACTGCTGCGCCAGGCGCACAGGCTGAACTGCGCCACGCTGGTGACCGTCCGCCCCCGCCCCCGCGCCCGGCGCTGGCAGGCGCTGTGGCGCATCCGGCACCCCAGCCTCACGCGCCAGCT
>CAIYKK010000611.1 GCA_903926695.1 uncultured Burkholderiales bacterium | reverse complement strand
CTGGCCGTGCCGGATCGGGCAACGCTGGCCAACATGGCGCCCGAATATGGCGCGACGATGGGATTTTTCCCTGTCGATGAACAAACTCTGGAATATTTGCGCGGCACGGGCCGCACCGACGCGGAGATTGAAGCCTTTGAAGCTTATTTCAAAGCGCAGGGGCTGTTTGGCGTGCCGCTGGCGGGCGAGATTGATTTTTCGCAGATTGTGAAACTCGACCTGAACGATGTCACGCCCAGCCTGGCCGGTCCCAAGCGCCCGCAGGACCGCATCGAGCTGGGCCGGGTCAGCCAGCAGTTCACCGCCCTGTTCAGCAAGCCCGCGTTGGAAAACGGTTTTGGCCAGCACGCCGCCGTGCTGCACACCCGCCACCAGTTGCGCCACAGCGACGAGGGCCGCCCGGACAAGCCGCCCATGTCCCCGCCCACGCCCGTGGGCAGCGCCCGCTCCGTCGTCGAGATGGAAGCCAACCACCCGACACTGGCCTCGGCCCACTCGCTGGCACCGCCGCCCGAGCAGCACGTCACGGATGTTGGCATCGGCCACGGCGACGTGCTGATTGCCGCCATCACCAGCTGCACCAACACGTCCAATCCGGGCGTGCTGCTCGCGGCGGGCTTGCTGGCCAAAAAAGCCGTGGAAGCGGGCTTGAGCGTGGCGCCGCACATCAAAACCTCGCTCGCGCCCGGCTCGCGCATCGTGACCGAGTATTTGACTGAAACCGGCCTGATGCCTTATCTGGAAAAGCTGGGCTTTTCGCTGGTCGGCTACGGCTGCACCACCTGCATCGGCAACTCGGGCGACCTGACGGCTGAACTCAACGACATCATCACCAAAGACGATTTGGTGTGCGCGGCGGTGCTGTCGGGCAACCGCAATTTTGAGGCGCGCATTCACCCCAGCATCAGGGCCAATTTTCTGGCCAGCCCGCCGCTGGTCGTGGCTTACGCCATCGCCGGCACGGTGCTGCGCGATTTGACCAGCGAGCCGCTGGGCAAAGGCAGCGGCGGCCAGGATGTGTACCTGCGCGACATCTGGCCCGCCAGCGCCGAAGTGCAGGCGCTGATGCGCCATGCCATGAACGGCCAGGCTTTTCGCATCAGCTACGCCAAGGTCAAGGCCGAGCCGGGCGCGCTGTGGGAAAACATCCACGGCGTGACCGGCAAAACGTACAGTTGGCCTGAAAGCACCTATATCGCCGAGCCGCCGTTTTTTGAAGGCTTTGTGCTGGACAAAGATGCTGGCCAAAGCCCAAGCCCGGCAGCACCAACGGCATCGGTATCGGCATCGGCATCGGTGCCGGGCGCTGGTCGGGCCGGTTCGGCGGTTCAAGGCGCACGCATCATGGCGCTGTTTGGCGACTCCATTACCACCGACCACATTTCGCCCGCTGGCGCGATCAAGGCCAGTTCGCCCGCCGGTCAGTGGCTGCTGGCCCACGGTGTACCCAAAACCGATTTCAACAGCTACGGCTCGCGCCGGGGCAACCATGAAGTCATGATGCGCGGCACCTTCGCCAATGTGCGCATCAAAAACCTGATGCTGCCACCCAAACCCGACGGCGCACGCGAGGAGGGCGGCCTGACGCTGCTGCAGCCCGGCGGCGAAAAGATGTTTATTTTTGAGGCCGCGATGGACTACATGGCGCAAGGCACGCCCACAGTGATTTTTGCGGGCGAAGAATACGGCACCGGCTCGTCCCGCGACTGGGCGGCCAAGGGTACGCAATTGTTGGGCGTGCGGGCGGTGATTGCCCGCAGCTTCGAGCGCATTCACCGGAGCAATCTGGTCGGCATGGGCGTGCTGCCGCTGCAGTTCCTTGACGGCGACTGCTGGCAGAGCCTGCGCCTGACGGGCAACGAAGTGATTGACGTGCTGCCCGACCCGGATATCAAGCCGCAAAGCCGCGCCCGGCTGACTGTGACCCGCGAAGACGGCGCCCGCGAGGAGCTGGAAGTGGTGCTGCGCATCGACACCCCGGTGGAGGTCGATTACTATCGCCACGGCGGCATTCTTCCTTTCGTGCTCAGGCAACTGCTGGCCGCATGAGCACGGCTCTGGCTTACCATTTTTTAATGACTCACCACGCGATTTCACCCTCGGCCCCGGCTCGCTGCCCGCGCCTGAAACACAGTTTTCTTCTGGATTTGCACGGCGCAGTTTGCGGCCCCGGTGTGCTGCTGCCAGGTGCCGCATGACCCGGCAGGTTTTGGTGGCCGGGGGCGGCATTGGCGGGCTGGCGGCGGCGCTGGCGGCGTCGCGGGCGGGCTGGGATGTGCGCCTGTACGAGCGCGCCAGCGCGTTCGGCGAAGTCGGCGCGGGCGTTCAGCTCGGCCCCAACGTCGTGCGCGTGCTGCACAGCTGGGGGCTGCAGGGCGAACTGGCGCGGGTGGCGGCGTTTCCGCAGCGCTTGCAGGTGCGCGATGCCGTTTCGGGCAGCGAACTGGGCGTGCTGCGGCTGGGCGAGCGGGCGCTGCAGAAATACGGCGCGCCTTACGTCACCATTCACCGCGCCGATTTGCACGGCCTGCTGCTGCAGGCGGTTCAGGCGCAGGGCAACGTCTGGCTCAAACTGGGCAGTTGCCTGTCAGGCTACACCGACACCGGGCGTGAAGTCACCCTGCAGACCGCCGACAGCGTGGTCGCCAGCCGGTTTGAAGGCGGCGATGACGGTCAGGCCACGCCCGGATTTTCCGAGCTGTCCCTGAACTGGGAAGAAGTCGAAGGTGACGCCCTGATCGGTGCCGATGGCCTGTGGAGCCGCGTGCGCGAGCTGATGCTCGGCGATGGCGCGCCCCGCGTCAGCGGCCATCTGGCCTACCGCGCCATGCTGCCGCAAGCGAGCCTGCCCGAGCGGCTGCGCAGTCAACAGGTCACAGCCTGGCTGGGGCCGAAGCTGCATGCGGTGCAATATCCCGTGCGCGGCGGCGACTGGCTCAATCTGGTCGTCATCGTCGAAGGGCCAGCGCCTGACGATTTGCAGCGCTGGGACCATCACGCCAACGGTGCCGATTTGCAGGCCGCCACCCGCAACACCTGCGCGCCGCTGCGCGAACTGATCGAAGCGGTGACGGCCAGCGCCAGCCCGGCCAATCCGGCTTGGCGCTTGTGGCCGCTGTGCGACCGCCCGCCCATGAGCGGCGCGCATCAGCAGGCCAAAGGCCGGGTCGCCCTGCTCGGCGACGCCGCGCACCCGATGCGCCCTTATTTGGCCCAAGGCGCAGGCATGGCGATTGAAGATGCCGCTGAGCTGGGCAGCGCGCTGGCCCAAGCGCTGGACCCGGCCTTTGACGTGCCGACGCTGCTGCAGCGCTACGCCCTGAACCGCTGGCAGCGCAACGCCTCGGTGCAGGCGCGCTCGGTGCGCAACGGCGAGCTGTTTCACGCCCAAGGGCCGCTGCGCTGGGGCCGCGACGCAGGCATGAAACTGCTGGGCGAAAAGGTGCTCGATGTGCCCTGGCTGTACGGTTACGGGGCGGCACCCAAAGGCGCGTGACTGGGCAAAATACAGCGTCGGGCTGGCCGGACGCCGCCCCGAGCCACTGTTTAACAACGCGGGCGTGAGTTCGCCGCAAACCCAGTTTGAAGACCTCCGTTTTGCGCGGTGGCAAAACGTGGTCGATATCAACCTGACCAGCTCCTTTTTGTGCGCGCAAGGCGCTTTCAAACCGATGAAGGCGCAGGCGTTCCGGCCCAACTCCGCGCCTTTGGAATTCGCCGGGAATTAAACAAGCGAAACCTTGTCCAGGCCGACATTGTTTTTTCAAAGCAAGTCATGGAACTGACTGCATCCCTCAAAACCCTTTTTTACAACCACAGCGGCGACCTTGAAGGGGTCATCGCGGCGCGTGTTTATGGCGCACCGTCCAGGAGTTCGGGCACGGTTGCCAGGCGCTGACGATGCACGAGTTGGGGTGGCCCGAGTAAGTGGTCCATCCGCAAAGGACGCGGCGAACTCGCCAGCGGCCTGGTATGCGTCGATGCCTTTCGTCTGCGGGGCCGCTGGCCGGTCGAGGCGCACCGGCCCAGGCTGCTAGACGATATTCGGGCGATTGTCGATGGGCAAAGCCAGACGGATCCGCAGTTTCGCAATCAGCGCCTGTACACCCGGCTCTCGGTGGAGGTGCGTCGCCAGTTGATCGCGCAAAAGGGCTACTACCCGCCCCACAAGCAAATACAACCCGGTTGAGCGTTGCTGCGGCGTGCTTGAGCACCACTGGAACGGCAGCCTGCTTGACTCGGTAGAAACTGTTGAGCGGTTTGCCCAGACCATGACCTGGAAGAGGCTGCATCCCGTTGTCCAGCGGGTCGCACTGTCTATAAAACCGGCGTCAAGCTGACCCACAACGCCATGCGTGCCGTGGAGGTCAAACTTCAGCGCCTGCCCAAGCTGGGCCAAGCTGGGCCAAGCTGGGCCAATGGTTTGTTGATATCCTGCCCGCCTTGGTAAAAACAGAGACGGGTTAAATTCCGGGAAGCCACTTAAAGCCCCGCTGCGGCGGTGGCTTCGCGGGCCAGCCGGGTGATTTCAGCCCAGTTGCCTTGCGCCACCGCATCGGCGGGCGTCAGCCACGAGCCGCCCACCATCGCCACGTTGGGCTGGCGCAAAAATTCGCCCATGTTCGCCAGCGACACGCCGCCGGTCGGGCAAAACCGCATGTCGCCCAGCGGGCCGCCCAGCGCCTTCAGCATCGCCAAGCCACCGGCCTGCGCGGCGGGAAACAGCTTGACCAGCGAAAAGCCGTAATCCCGCGCCGCCATCACCTCGCCGGGCGTCATCACGCCGGGTATGAAGGGCAGTTTGCAATCCATCGCAGCCTGCACCAGCGCGTCGGTCATGCCGGGCGAGAGCGCAAAGCTGGCGCCCGCCGCCTGTACCTGCGCCATTTCATGCGCCCGCGTCACCGTGCCCGCGCCGACGTGCATTTGCGGCACCTGCCGCGCCACCGCTTCAATTGCGGGCAGACCGGCGGCGTGGCGCAGGGTGATTTCCATCACGTCGATGCCGCCTTCAAGCAGCGCGTGAGCCATCGGCACGGCCTGCGCCGGGTCGGTGATGACGATGACAGGCACCACGCGGGAGGTGAAAGCCGGGCGGATGAAGGTGGGGTGAAGGGCGGTGCTCATGAGGCTCCTTGGGTATCCGTGGGTATTCGTGGGTGAAAGGTGCTTGTGCGGAAACGCATCAAAGATGCGCCAGCAGCGGCGACGCGCCTTCTTCGGCGTGCATCGCGTGGGTGCGAAATAGCGCAAAAAGATCGCGTCCGGTGCCGCGCTGGTTGCCCGACAGGTCAGGCGTGGGTGCGACGCGGGCCGCCAGTTCGGCGTCGCTGATGTCCAGGCTGAGCTGCTGGCGCTCGCAGTCCAGCGTGATCATGTCGCCGTCCTGCACCTTGCCGATGGCGCCGCCGTTGACGGCCTCCGGGCTGACGTGGATGGCGGCGGGCACCTTGCCGGACGCGCCGGACATGCGGCCATCGGTCACCAGCGCGACGTGAAAGCCGCGATCCTGCAGCAGGCCCAGCACCGGGGTGAGCTTGTGCAGCTCGGGCATGCCGTTGGCCTGCGGCCCCTGGTTGCGCACCACGGCGACAAAATCGCGCTCCAGCTTGCCGTCCTTGAACAGCTGCAGCAGTTCTTTCTGGTCGGTGACGACGACCGCCGGGGCGCGCACATTGCGGTGCTCTGGCTTGACGGCGGAGACTTTGATCACGGCGCGACCCAGATTGCCCTTGAGCAGGCGCAAGCCGCCATCAGCGCTGAACGGGTCGCTGACCGGGCGCAGCACCGCTTCGTCGGCGGATTGGGCGGGAACCGGACGCCAGTCGAGCTGACCGTCGTTCAGCCACGGCTCGACGGTGTAGCGGCTCAGGCCGTGGCCCATGACGGTCTGCACGTCGTCGTGCAGCAGCCCCGCGCCCAGCAGTTGCTGCATCAAAAAGCCCATGCCGCCAGCGGCCTGGAAATGGTTCACATCGGCGCTGCCGTTCGGATAGACACGCGCCAGCAGCGGCACGCAGGCCGACAGTTCGGAAAAATCATCCCAGTTGACAATCAGCCCCGCCGCCCGCGCCATCGCGATCAGGTGCATGGTGTGATTCGTTGAGCCGCCGGTGGACAGCAGGCCGACGATGCCGTTGACGACGACTTTGGCGTCGATCTGGTAGCCCATGCCGGTTTGCGTGTCTTGGCTTTGCGATAGCGCCACGGCGCGTTGCACGGCGGCGGTCGTCAGCGCTTCGCGCAGCGGCGTGCCGGGGTTCACAAACGACGAGCCGGGCAAATGCAGGCCCATGATTTCCATCAACATCTGGTTCGAGTTGGCGGTGCCGTAAAACGTGCAGGTGCCTGCGCCGTGGTAAGCGGCCTGCTCAGCTGCGAGTAAGGTTTCGCGGCTGGCCAAGCCTTGGGCGTATTGCTGGCGCACCTTGGATTTTTCATCGTTCGACAGGCCAGAAACCATAGGCCCGGCGGGCACAAACACGGCGGGCAAATGGCCGAACTGCAGCGCGCCCATAAAGAGGCCGGGCACGATCTTGTCGCACACGCCCAGAAACAGCGCCGCGTCAAACACGCTGTGCGACAGGCCGACGGCGGTGGCCAGCGCAATCACGTCGCGCGAGAACAGCGACAGCTCCATGCCGCTTTCGCCCTGCGTGATGCCGTCGCACATCGCGGGCACGCCCCCGGCGACCTGCGCCGTGGCACCGACAGCGCGGGCGGCGGCGCGCAGGCGCTCGGGGTAATGCTCATACGGCTGGTGCGCCGAGAGCATGTCGTTGTAAGCAGTGATGATGCCGACGTTGGGCTGGCGCTCTTGCTGCAGCACCAGCTTGTCGTTGATGGGCATGGCTGCGTAAGCGTGGGCCATGTTGGCGCAGCCCATGCCAGCGCGGTAAGGGCCGGGCTTTTTGGCGTCGGCCAGCACGGCCAGATAGGCCGGGCGCGAGGCGGCGCTGCGCTGCTCAATGCGCGCGGTGACGGCGGCCAGCGTGGCGTTCAGGGGGGCGGAAGAGGTAGTCATGTTGATATCCAAAGGGCGACTGGCGTTTGGGTTTGATGCAGCACGCAGGAAACCGGGTATTGCGGGCTGATGCCTTGCTGCGCCAGTCGCAG
>CAIYKK010000610.1 GCA_903926695.1 uncultured Burkholderiales bacterium | reverse complement strand
TGGGAGTCGGCTTTGCGGTGCTGCTGGCCATTTTGAACGCGATGTGGGGCGAAAACGAAGAAGCCCGCGCCCAGGCCCGCAAAAGCGGCATTCGCTGATGCCGACGCTGCCTCAGTCATCGGCCCGCAGCCGCTCCGGCGGCAGCGCAGAGGACAACGCAGATAACGGCGCCGACCTCGACGATGACGCCCGCGCTGCGCTGGGCGGCGCCGCCATTCACCTGCCGTGCCTGTTGACGGCCATTGCCATCATGCTGGCGGGCAGCGTTTATCCGCTGCTGTTTGCGGGGGCCGATGGCAAGGCCAGCCACGGCCTGGCGATGGCGCTGTTCTGGGCCATGAGCGCGGGCTTTGTCCGGGGCGTGGGCTTTATTCCCCGTGTACGGCTGTGGCGGTGGCTGTTTTCCGGCGGCGCCTGCCTGAGTGGGCTGCTGCTGGCTGCCGCGCTGCGCTGGGGCGGCTGATTTCTTGTGCCTGCCCGCCAGCCGGGCCTTTTTGAAAGTGACTTCATGACCCCAGAAACCGACAAGCTGACGCCGTCGCGCCTGACACCTTATCAAGCCCTGGGCGGCGCGCCCGGCATTGAGCAGCTGGTCAGCCGTTTTTACGCGCTGATGGACGAGCTGCCCGAAGCCTATGCCGTGCGCTGCCTGCACCCCGAAAGCCTGCAAGGCAGCGCGCAAAGCCTGTTTGACTTTCTCTCGGGCTGGCTGGGCGGCCCGCCGCTGTACAGCGAGAAAAAAGGCCATCCCCGCCTGCGCATGCGCCACAGCCCGTATGCCATCGGGCCGCAGGTGCGCGACGAGTGGATGCTGTGCATGACGCAGGCCTTGACCGAGCAAGTCGCCGACGAAGCCTTTCGCACCCAGCTGATTCAGGCCTTCGCCCAGACCGCCAACCACCTGCTCAACACGCAGGGCAGCCACTGCACGGCAGGTCATTTGGACGGATAAGCGCGCCGTCCGGCCAAAATAGCCTGTGGCCTGATCGAATCAGGGCGGTAACTGCCAAATTTCTGCCTTTTTTGGTTTTTATGCCAAAAATGGCAGTTTTTTGCTGGAAAAAACGAACCATTGTTTTTTTAAAAACAACGCAACTTATTGATTTGAAATAGATTTTTCACAAACAACGGTCTGGCACGGTTTTTGAGAGTAAAGCGGCAAGGTTTTTCAACTTACCGTTTTCAAGGAATCTTTCATGACCTCTGTCTTGAACCTGCCTGCTTTGGCGCATGAACCCGATGCCGAGCGCCGCCGCGTTGTGTTGCTGACGGTGGCCACCGCCAGCGCCGGGCTGGTCGCCGTGGCTGTGCCCTTTGTGTCGAGCTTTGCGCCCAGCGAGCGCGCCAAGGCGATGGGCGCCAGCGTGGAGGTCGATATTGCCGACATCCCACCCGGCGGCATCAAAACCGTCGAGTGGCGCGGCAAGCCGGTCTGGATCATGCGCCGCACGCCCGAGATGCTCGCCGCGCTGCCCGCGCAAGATGCCCGCCTGGTTGATCCAGCTTCTTTGCGCAAGCAGCAGCCCGCTTACGCCACCAACGCGCAGCGCTCGATTCGGCCCGAGGTGTTTGTTGGCGTGGGCATCTGTACGCATCTGGGCTGCTCGCCCAATTCGGTGCCAGCGGGCACCAGCAACCCCAGCGTCGGCGCGGATTGGGCGGGCGGGTTTTTCTGCCCCTGCCACGGCTCGACGTTTGACTTGGCGGGCCGGGTGTTCCAGAACAAACCCGCGCCGATGAACCTGGAAGTGCCGCCGCACAAATACCTGAGCGAAGGCAAGCTGCTGATCGGCGAAGACGACCTCGGCGCGGCTTAACGGCCCGCCGCACAAGGACAGCAACCATGTATTTCCGCATCTTGCATGACAGCGCCAGCGGCGAGCTGACTTACCTGCTGGCCGATCTGGACGCACGCGAGGCCGTGCTGGTCGATCCGCATGGGCGCGATTTGCCGCTGCTGCGCGCCCTGCTCGCCGAGCGCGATTTGCGCCTGCGCTGGGTGCTGCGCACCCACGAGCACGACGCGCAGATGCCGCAAGAGCCTGCCCTGCTGGCCGCGCTGGGCGCGCCGCTGGTGCAGGGCCAGAGCGGCGGGCCGCGCAGCCAGCGCGCGGGCGAAGGCGACATTTACCCCTTCGGCCACGAGCTGATTCGGGTGCTGGCCACGCCGGGCCACACCACCGGCTGCCTGAGTTTTTTTTGGCGCGACCGGCTGTTTTGCGGCGGCTTGCTGGCCGTCGATACCTGCCCGCATCAGCGTGTGCCCGCCGCGCCCGAAGCGCTGTGGGACAGCGTCAAGCAGTGCGTTTTCACGCTGCCCGACGAAACGCTGCTGTTTGCCGGGCACGAGCGCTGCGGGCGCGCCGTCAGTACCGTGCTGGAGCAGCGGCGCTGGCACCCGCTGTTTGCGGCGCTCTCGCGTGACGCGTTTTTGGCCCGGATTGCCAGCCTGCCAGCGGGCGAGAGCGCACTTCAGCCTGAGCCAGACGGCTGGCGTCAGTCGCACGGCGGCGGTGCCACATGGTCTTGCGTGATGTGATTTTTTAACTTTTGACAGACATAGGACAATCCTGTGTCTCAGCGCTGTGCAAACATGCCAGATTGGTACAAGGAACAACAAGTGGACACCCAGGAAACAACAACCCGCAAAGTCATTCCCATTGCGCCCGCGCCCGGCAACGGCTCGGGCAAACTGCCGCCCGGCGCCGATGTGGAAATGGTCTCGCTCTACGAAGCGCATAAAAAAATCTACCCGCGCAGCGTCTCGGGGGTTTTCTCCAACTGGCGTTGGGCGATGGTCGTTTTGACCCAATTGGTGTTTTACGGCATGCCGTGGCTCGAATGGGGCCAGCGCCAGGCGGTGCTGTTTGATCTGACCTCGCGGCGCTTTTACATCTTCAACTTGGTGCTGTACCCGCAGGATTTCATTTACCTGACCGGCATTTTGGTGATCTCGGCGTTTTCGCTGTTTCTGTTCACCGCCGTGGCCGGGCGGCTGTGGTGCGGCTACGCCTGCCCGCAGACGGTTTATACCGAAATGTTCTTGTGGATGGAAAAGCTCGCTGAAGGCGACCGCGCCGCCCGCATCCGCCGCGACAAAGGCCCGTGGAATCTGGACAAAATCTGGCGCAAAACTGCCAAACATTTCATGTGGCTGGTCGTGGCGCTGTGGACCGGTTTCACCTTTGTCGGTTATTTCACCCCGATTCATGAGCTGAGCCGCGAATTTATGCAGATGAGCCTGAGCTCGTGGGAAACCTTCTGGACCTTCTTCTACGGCTTTGCGACTTACGGCAACGCTGGCTTCATGCGCGAGCAGGTCTGCAAACACATGTGCCCGTATGCGCGTTTCCAGAGCGCCATGTTCGACAACGACACGCTGGTCGTCACCTACGACAAAGAACGCGGCGAGCCACGCGGTGCCCGCTCCAAAAAAGCCGACCCCGCCGCCCTGAACCTGGGCGCCTGCGTCAGCTGCGATTTGTGCGTGCAGGTCTGCCCGACCGGCATCGACATTCGCAACGGCCTGCAATATGAGTGCATTGGCTGCGGCGCCTGCGCCGACGCCTGCGACACCATCATGGACAAGATGGGCTACGCCCCCGGCCTGGTCAAATATTCGACCGAAAACGCCATCAACCAGCACTGGACCAAAGCGCAAACCCTGCGTCATGTGCTGCGCCCGCGCGTGCTGATTTACATCGCCATTTTGAGCACGGTGGTCACTGCCATGACCGTGAGTTTGGCCACGCGCCTGCCGTTCAAGGTCGATGTGGTGCGCGACCGGGGCGCGCTGGCGCGCATCGTTGAAGGCGGGCGCATTGAAAATGTCTATCGCCTGCAGGTGATGAACGCCGCAGAAACCCGCCAGAACTTCCACATCAGCGTGGAAGGTGTGCCCGGCCTGGTGGTGGCCTCCGAGTCCGATGTGGCCGTGGATTCGACCGAAGCGCGCTGGGTGGCGGTGCGGGTGCAGGCGCCATTTGAAGCAGCGCCTGCTGGCTCGCACACGATTCATTTTGAAATCATCTCGCAGCAAGCGCCGGGCAAAAAGCTGCTGGAAAAAGCGGTGTTCGTGGTGCCGCGTTAACGTTGTGCCGCGCATGCGGCGCCGCTGAAATATCTGGACAAAAGTCCGCCAGAAAGCTGCCTCGGGCGTTAATGCCGGGGCAGCTTTTTTTTGCCCGCTGCATCGCACAATAATCATGCTGCCGGGCTTTCGGCGTTTTTCCTGAATTGATTTCCCTATGAAACCGCTGCGCATCCTCCTGGCCTGCATCGCTGGTCTGGCGCTGGCCTTTGCCGCGCCGGTGCGGGCGCAGGAAAAGATCACCATCGCCGCCGCCGCAGAGCTTCAGATCACGCTCGATGAAATCGTCGTCCAGTTCAAAAAGACGTACCCGCTGGACAGCGTGGCCGTCACCTACGGTGCCTCGGACAAGCTGTACAACGACATCCGCCAGGGCGCGCCGTTTGACATGTATTTTTCGGCCAACATCATGCTGGCGCGCACGCTGGCGGCCAGCGGCTTTTCCGGCTCGGGCGTCAAGCCCTACGCCATTGGTCGCCTGGTGCTCTGGAGCACCAGCCGCAACGCCAGCGCGCTCACGCTTCAGGATCTGGCCGACCCGTCGATTCGCACCATCGCGCTGGCCAACCCTCGGCAGGGGCCTTACGGCAAGATCGCCGAGCAGGCCCTGCGCGCCACCGGCCTGTGGGAGGAGCTAGAACCCAAGCTGGTCTATGCCGACAGCGTCGCCCAGAGCGCCCTGGCGGTGCGCAGCGGTCAGGCCGATGTCGGCCTGATCTCCTGGACGCTGGCCATCGAGCAAAAACTCGCCGCAAAAGGCCCGTATCGCCTCATCGACGACAAGCTGCACCAGCCGCTCAAGCAGGGCTACATGATCACCCAGCGCGCCGCTGGCAGCGCCCTGGCCCACCAGTTCGCTGACTTTATGGACAGCCCGGACGCCCGCGCCGTCATGGTGCGCCACGGCTTTGTGCTGCTGGGCGAAAAGCCGGGCAATTAAAAATGCCTTGGCGCGTTATTTGCTGGTGCGCAGGGCAGGCCAGCCACCGGCGGCCAGTTTGTCATCAAGCTGGCGCTGCAACGGGCCTGACGCATGGCAGTTTTGAATGGTTTGTGCTGTTTGTCGTTATATACACAGCAATACAGCGCATCCCTTGTCAAAGGCCTCCCCGGCGTAGAGCGGCGAAGGACAACCATACCAAGGAGGTTTAAAGATGCATGCACCGTTTTCTGCAACGACATTAAACGCCAGCGCGGGCCGCTGCCCGGTTCGCGCAGCCGCACCCATCGTGTGGTGGCAGGGGTTGCCGTCGCCCGTCCGGGCGCTGGTGGTGGCGCCCACGCACTTTGAAGTGCGCCAGGAGTACGAGATCGCCGCAGACCGCACCCAGGGCTATGGCGAAGACCATCAGCCCTGCTTTTGCGCTTTCCGCTATGTCCTGACGCAGCTCAGATCGGACGACGATGAGGTGTTTTACGAAACGCCCGTGTACGCCGAAACCGTGACCTCCTGGCGCCTGCTCGACGACCGTTGGCTGGTGTCGCACACAACCATCGGCAACCTGGACCGGGGCGAATTCCAGACCCGCCTGTCCCTGAGCGACAGCATGCCGCGCTGAGTTATGCAGACCTGGATCAACCTACCCATGACACGGCGCTGCCGCCGCGAGTTACGCGCCCCTCAGACGGGAACGCCCACCAGCACCTGCCCTGCCTTGAACAAGGCGATGGCTTGAGTGCCCTCAGCCAGCGCCAGTTCGGCCACGGCGTCGTTGGTAACCACGGCCACCACGGTGGAGCCGCCGGGCAGGCTCAGGACCACCTGGCTGTTGACCGCGCCCTTGGTGACGCGGGCCACTGTGCCAAGCAACTGGTTGCGGGCGCTGAAACGGTAAGCCGGTGCGCCCGAAATCAGCGTCACCGAAGGTGCTTTGACCACGGCAATGACTTCGGTGCCGACGGCCAGCGCCAGCGACTTGACGCTGGTCTCGGTGACCATGGCCACGATCTTGTCGCCGCCAGCGGTGGTGATTTCCACTTCAGCATTGATGGGGCCTTCGGTCACTGCAGTGACTTTGCCATTGAACACGTTTCTTGCACTGATAGCCATTTTGATATTCCTTTGGATTTATTGAGAAGAGGTCCTTTTTTGAAGGACCGGCCCATAGTGCCCCGATCCGTTACCTATTTACAACCACAGCGCCAGAAAATTTCTGTTTCCGGCATATCCAAAGCCCTTTTACGAAGAAATCGAACATGACTGGAACTCAACCCAAGCTCCTGGGCAAGCTGCTGATCGACACCGCGATGGGCAACTTTCTGGGCGACAAGCGCATCCGGCTGCTCGAAGCGATTGACCGGATCGGCTCGATCTCGCAGGCCGCCAAGGCCGTGCCGATGTCCTACAAAGCCGCCTGGGACGCCGTGGACGACATGAACAATGTCGCGCCCGAGCCGCTGGTGTACCGCTCGGCGGGCGGGCCAAATGGCGGCGGAACCGAGCTGACCGCATTTGGCAAGCGCCTGATCGCCTTTTACCGGGCGCTGGAAAAAGAATCCCAGCTGGCGCTCGAAAAGCTCACCCGCAGTCTGAACCAAAGCGGCGAGGCTGACGCCGCTGATTTCCAGCAAATCTTGAGGAAAATTTCCATGAAAACCAGTGCCCGCAACCAGTTTGCCGGACCCGTCGCTTCCCTCAAGGAGGGCGTGGTCGATGTTGAAGTCAGCATCCAGCTCGATCCGCAACTGATGCTGACCGCCATCGTCACCCGCGAGTCGGCTGAAAGCCTCGGGCTGGCGCCGGGTAAGGACGTGCTGGCTTTTGTCAAAGCGTCCTCCATCGTGCTGGTGGTCGAAGATGACGGGCACGACACCCGGATCTCGGCGCGCAACCGTTTTAAAGGCACCGTGGCCCGCATCCACACCGGGCCGGTGAATTCCGAAGTCACGCTGGACCTGCCCGGCGGGCGCCATGTGCTGACCGCCGTCGTCACCGACGACAGCGTCAAGCGCCTCGGGCTGGCAGTCGGCCAGCCGGTGACGGCGGTGTTCAAGGCGCCCAGCGTGTTTCTGGTCGCCACAGACTGATTTTTTATTTCAATTTACCAGGAGTTTCTTTATGAAAATTTCACACCGTTTTTCCCTCTTGCTGCTGGCCCTGATGGGCGCTGCGACCCAGGCGCAGGCCGATGAAGTCTCCGTCGCCGTCGCGGCCAACTTCACCGCGCCGATGCA
>CAIYKK010000609.1 GCA_903926695.1 uncultured Burkholderiales bacterium | reverse complement strand
GCCGGGCCACATCATCACCGTCGAAGACCCGGTGGAGTATGTGCATGCGTCGAAAAAATCGCTGATCAGCCACCGCGAAGTCGGCGTCGATACCCACACTTGGCACCACGCGCTGAAAAACACCCTGCGCCAGGCACCCGACGTGATTTTGATCGGTGAAATCCGCGACACCGAGACGATGGAGCACGCCATCGCCTTCGCCGAAACCGGCCACCTGTGCCTGGGTACGCTGCACGCCAACAGCGCCAATCAGGCAATTGACCGTATCATCAACTTCTTCCCCGAAGAGCGGCGCAACCAGCTGCTGATGGACTTGTCATCGAACCTGCGCTCCATCGTTTCGCAGCGGCTGGTGCGCACGCAGGACGGCAAGGGGCGCAAGGCTGCGATTGAAATTCTGCTCAACACGCCGACGATTGCCGACCGCATTTTCAAGGGTGTGTTTGGCGACATCAAGGGGCTGATGGAAAAATCACGGGAACTCGGCATGTGTACTTTTGACGGGGCGCTGTTCGACCTCTACAACGACGGTCACATTTCTTGGGAAGAGGCGATTCGCAACGCCGACTCGGCCAATGAGCTGCGCCTGAACATGAAGCTCAAAAGCAAGCGCGGCGAGCCTGAATCGGCCAGTGACGGCATCACGCTCTCGTTTGACAAAGAGCCCAGCCCCGAGGAGCTGGAAGCGGCCCGCGAAGCCGAGCAGGCCAAGCAGCAGCAAGCCCGCCGCGACCTTGAAAACAAAGAAATGGAAAAACTGCGACAGGCCAAGACCGCCAATTAGGCGTGACACAACCGCCAAACGCACGGTTGAGGCATGACCCCAACAACAAAGGAGACGCTCTTGAGGAGATTTTTTAGCCGCTTTTTCGGCACCCAAAAGCTCGACGCGGACCTGTCCGCCCCCCCGCCTCTGACGGACCCGCTGAGCGACACCGGGCTGGACAGCGTCATGATGGAGTCAGTGCTGGCCCAGATTGATGTGGACATCGCCATGACCAGCCATGAAAACTGGAAGCTGCGTTTTAAAAAAACCCTCGACGGGCGCTCGGGCGAAGTCTTTGACCCCACAATTGTCGGCCTGGACAACTACAGCGAGCTGGGCCAGTGGCTGCACGGCCCCGGCCAGGAGCAGCTGGGCCACCACCCGGAGTTTCAGGTGCTGATCGCGCGGCACAAATATTTCCACATGCAGGCCGAGCTGGTGGCCACCCAGGCCAACAGCGGGGATATCGACAAAGCCCTGCACACCTTTCATTCGAGCTACCGGCAAGCGTCCAGCCAGATCATCCTGCTGCTCCAGCAGCTCAAGCGCAACCTGGAGCGACCCGACTGAAAAAACCCGCCCGTGGACTTAAAATCCGGCAGGCGCGACCCCAGCCCGTTCGCCGAACGGGACAGCGCGGCCACTGCCCCCCGTTTCCTCGCATGACACTGCAACACCCCGCCCGCCCTATCCGCTCCCAGTACGAAAATTTCATGCGCCATGCCGCCACGCAGGGCGTGTTCAAACCCGACCGCACGGGCACCGGCACGACCAGCGTGTTCGGCTACCAAATGCGCTTTGACCTCACGGAAGGCTTTCCGCTGGTCACGACCAAAAAAGTCCACCTCAAATCCATCATTCAGGAGTTGCTCTGGTTTCTGACCGGCTCCAGCAACAACCACTGGCTGCTTGAACGCGGCGTGACGATCTGGAACGAATGGGCGCGGCCCGATGGCGACCTCGGCCCGGTTTATGGCGTGCAGTGGCGCAGCTGGCCGACGCCGGACGGCGGCCACATTGACCAGATCGCCGAAGTCATCAAGACGCTCAAAACAAATCCCGACTCGCGCCGCATCCTCGTCAGCGCCTGGAACGTCGCCGAGCTGGACAAAATGGCGCTCATGCCCTGCCATGCGCTGTTTCAGTTCTACGTCGCGCCCGCCACCGAACCCGGCGGCAAAGGCAAACTTAGCTGCCAGCTGTATCAGCGCAGCGCGGACATTTTTCTGGGCGTGCCGTTCAACATCGCCAGCTACGCGCTACTCACGCACATGGTGGCGCAGCAGTGTGATCTGGATGTGGGCGACTTCATCTGGACCGGCGGCGACTGCCACATCTACAGCAACCACGCCGAGCAAGTCGCACTGCAACTGAGCCGCACGCCTTTT
>CAIYKK010000608.1 GCA_903926695.1 uncultured Burkholderiales bacterium | reverse complement strand
CGTTGCAACGCCGTCGCCGATGACGCTGGCCACCGCGCCACGCGCCGCCGCAACAACGCGCCCGCCGACGACGAGCAGGCGGTGTTCGTGGCCGCGCACGTAGCGCTCAACCATCACCTCGCTGCCGTGGCGCTCGGCGACTTCAAACGCGCCTGCGATTTCTGCCTCGGTGCTTAAGTCCAGCGACACGCCCCGGCCATGATTGCCGTCGGACGGTTTGACGACGACGGGAAGGCCGATGTCCTGCGCCGCCTCCCAGGCTTCTTCGGCGCTGGCGACGATCTGGCCTTCGGGCACGGGCACGCCGCAGCTGGCGAGCAGGCTTTTGGTCAAATCCTTGTCGTGGGCGATGCCTTCGGCAATCGCGCTGGTGCGGTCGGTTTCCGCCGTCCAGATGCGATGCTGGCTGGCACCGTAGCCCAGTTGCACCAGATTGCCGTCGTTCAGGCGAATGTGCGGAATGCCGCGCTCGGTGGCCGCCGCAACGATGGCGGCCGTGCTGGGGCCGAGGTAGCAGTCGTCGATCTGCTCGCGGACGCGTTCGACGGCGGCCCGCACATCGGCGGCGGTGTAAGCCGTGCCGCGCAGGGCCGCTGTCAGGAGCTGGTGGCCTTCGGCCAGCGCGCTGCGGCCAACCTGCTCGTCACGCGCCCGAAACACCATGCGATAGACGCCGCGCTTTGACGTGCTGCGCGTCTGGCCAAAGCCGGTGGGCATGCCCGCCAGATTGAGCAGTTCGATGACAACGTGTTCAAGAATGTGACCGGCCCAGGTGCCTTCTTGCAGGCGCTGTACAAAGCCGCCGTGTTCGCCCACGCCGCAGTGGTGTTCAAGCAGCGCCGGGAGCAGCGCCAGCAAGCGCTCGTTCAAGCCGGGAATCTGGTGGCTCGGGCTATCTTCGAGTGCGCCCAGGTCTAGCCAGACTTCGAGCACCGAGCGGTAAGTCCAGATGTTGGGGCCGCGCAAATAGTTAACGCGCAGCAGTGTGATGTCGTCCTGTTGGCTCATGGGGGGAGATAGGTTGGGTCAACCGGCGCGGCCGGCATCGCGTTGCATTTCCGTCCCAGCGGGGCTGGCGACGGGGCTCTAGGAACAGGGGGTGCTGATTGTCGATGCGTCAATTTTGAATGGGCTGAATTAAAGACTCAAATTGATACATATACACTGAAGTGAACCGGCTTGGGGGAAAATCACCGCCATCCAGATGCCGCTTGGCGCTCTGACGGTCCCCAGAATTTAAACACCATGCAACACAAGCACTCCGGGGACGGCTCCCGTCCCGATGATTCGGCGCTGGCCGGGCTTCGTTCACAACTCGCAACCCACGAAAACGTCTTGTGTGCCTTAACGGTTGACCTGACGCCGCAATTGCGGTTTCAGCGCGGCCTGCTGGCGCTGACGGATCAGCGCCTTTTGAGCCTGGACGGTGACGGCGTCTGGTCTATTTTGCCGCTGCGCGATGGGGCTGGCGCGCTGCTGCCGGGCCTGTCGCTGCGCCATTTTGACCACGCGGGCGTGGGCACGCTGGAGTTGCACCAGGCCGATGGCGCTGGCAGCCGACGCCTCGCAGGCTGGCGTTTCACCCTGGGCGCAAACCCGCAGGCGCTGCGCCTGATCCGCCTGTTTAACCGCCAGCAGACGCTGGCCCCCGCAGGCGCGCAGGCGGGCGGCGATGAATTGCCCCTGTGCCCCGAATGCGATCTGCCCCTTCCGCCCGACAGCGACGAGTGCCCAGCCTGCGCCCACACCGCGCATACGCCGCCCTCGACCTGGGTGCTGCTGCGGTTGTGGCGTTTTGCCAAGCCGTACCGCTTCCAGTTGCTGACCGGCTTTTTGCTCACGCTGGCGTCCACCGCAGCCACCTTGGTGCCGCCGTACCTGACGATTCCGCTGATGGACGAAGTGCTGATTCCATTCCAGAACGGCCAGCAGATTGATCCCGCCAAAGTCGGCATCATTTTGGGCGCGCTGCTGGGCGCGGCGGTGCTGGGCTGGGCGCTGAACTGGGCGCGCACCTATCTGCTCGCGCTGGTGTCCGAGCGCATAGGCGCGGACCTGCGCACCGCCACCTTCGAGCACCTGCTCGATTTGTCGCTGGACTATTTCGGCGGCAAGCGCACCGGCGACCTGATGTCGCGCATCGGCTCCGAGAGCGACCGCATTTGCGTGTTTTTGTCGCTGCACGCGCTGGACTTTGCCACCGACGTGTTGATGATCGGCATGACCGCCGTCATTTTGTTTTCCATCAACCCGTGGCTGGCGCTGGTCACGCTCTTGCCGCTGCCCTTTATCGGCTGGATGATCCACATCGTGCGCGACAAGCTGCGCACCGGCTTTGAAAAAATCGACCGCGTCTGGTCCGACGTGACCAGCGTGCTGGCCGACACCATTCCCGGCATCCGCGTTGTCAAGGCTTTTGCCCAGGAAAAGCGCGAAGCCCAGCGCTTTCGCGTGGCGAATCAACTGAACCTGGCGGTCAACGACAAGCTGAACAAAACCTGGTCCCTGTTCACGCCCACGGTGTCGCTGCTGACGGAAATCGGTCTTTTGGTTGTCTGGGCGTTCGGCATCTGGCTGATGTCCAAACAGCAAATCACCGTCGGCGTGCTGACGGCGTTTATCGCTTACATCGGGCGCTTTTACGGGCGGCTCGATTCGATGAGCCGCATCGTGTCCGTGACGCAAAAAGCCGCTTCGGGTGCCAAGCGGATTTTCGATATTCTGGACCACGTTTCCAACGTGCCCGAACCCGCCCAGCCGGTGAAAATTGGCAATTTAAAAGGCGGCATTGAAATGAAAGGGCTGGGTTTTCGCTACGGCAACCGCTCGGTAATTCGCGGGCTCGATTTGCAGATTCATCCCGGCGAAATGATCGGTCTGGTCGGCCACAGCGGCTCGGGCAAAAGCACGCTGGTCAATTTGCTGTGCCGCTTTTACGACGTGAGCGACGGCGCGATTGTGGTCGATGGCACGGATATCCGGCGCTTTGCCGTGGCCGATTACCGGCGGCATATTGGCCTCGTGCTGCAGGAGCCGTTTTTGTTTTTCGGCACGATTGCCGAGAATATCGCTTATGGCAAGCCGGGCGCGACGCGGGCCGAGATTGTCGCGGCGGCGCGGGCGGCGCACGCACACGAGTTTATTTTGCGGCTGCCGCAGGCTTACGACTCGCTGGTCGGCGAGCGCGGCCAGGGTTTATCTGGCGGCGAGCGCCAGCGCATTTCGATTGCGCGGGCGCTGCTCATTGACCCGCGCATTTTGATTCTGGACGAGGCCACCTCGTCGGTTGATACCGAAACCGAAAAGGAAATCCAGAAAGCGCTGGACAACCTGGTGCAGGGCCGTACGACGATTGCGATTGCGCACCGCCTTTCGACGCTGCGCAAGGCCGACCGGCTGGTGGTGATGGACAGAGGTCAGGTCGTGGAAGTCGGCCCGCACGACGAGCTGATGGCCAAACAGGGCCATTACTGGCG
>CAIYKK010000607.1 GCA_903926695.1 uncultured Burkholderiales bacterium | reverse complement strand
TCAACACCGCCGCGCCCGCCAGCTTGAGCAGCATGTCCAGCCCCATCGCGCCGGACGTGGCCGAGATCACCAGACGCGCCCCGCAGTACGCAGCCAAAATAGCGCCGCCCACATTGGCCAGCTTGACTTGATTGGACAGCCATTCCCGGCAATACCAGTACCGAAATATGAAATGCAGCCCGAAAAACAGCGGCAGCGTCATCAGCAGCCACCAGACGGAGCCGGTTTTTTCCCACACGCCGCTGGGCCAGCCGATGCTGGCCGGGTTGTGCCAGACGCCGTACAGGCCCAGCGCCACATAAGGCAGCAGCGCCAGCGCCGCGCCCAGCAGCATCAGCACCGCCACTTCAAAGTGCGACGAAAACACATTGCGCACAATGCACGCCAGCGCCTGCATCAGGTCGCGTGCGCCCGCTGGCGTGAGGTAGCGGCCATTGTTGCGCAGCCACCACAACAGCACGGTGTCGTTGTGGCCCAGGCCTTCTTGCACGCTGTCGGCGTTCTGGTCGGGCTGGTAGAGCCGGCCCAGCGCCGAGCCGATATAGCCGCCGCCCGACACCGTGGAGAGGTAATCAAAATTCTTCAGCGATTTGGCCTGCGCCAGCCCGCGCAGCAGGCCAAAGCAGAACGTGGCACTGCGGATGCCGCCGCCCGAGAGCGCCAGTCCCTGCGCCGCCTGCGTGGCTTCGACTTCGGCGGCCTCGCGTCGGTTTTTCACAAGCTGTTGTTCTGTCAAGAGCTGCGCCTTGGTCGCTATGAGTGGGCTGGAATCGATTTCTGGCATGTTAACCTCCTGTTACAGCGGCTCATCCTACACCGCCCAGGCGCGCAGCCCTTCATCATGGTGGATAGGCTCATGCTCCAATATCGTGGCCCTTTACAGCTAGCTGCCGTTCAGTTATGCCGGGCATAAAAAAAGCCGCTGCAACCAAAATTGCAACGGCTTTTTAAACAACTGGCGGAGCGGACGGGACTCGAACCCGCGACCCCCGGCGTGACAGGCCGGTATTCTAACCAACTGAACTACCACTCCTAATAGTCAAGCGTTCGCTCTTGCGAGCCAAGTGCTGACAACTTGTGCTTTCTCTCTTTGCTTTTCAACAAAGAAATCTGGCGACCCTACGGGGATTCGAACCCCGGTACCTACCGTGAAAGGGTAGTGTCCTAGGCCTCTAGACGATGGGGTCTTAACCTGGGAACTTCCGAAACAGACTTTAAGGGCCTGCTGCAAAATTTCAAAAACTCTCTCGACGTTGGTGGAGGTAAACGGGATCGAACCGATGACCTCTTGCATGCCATGCAAGCGCTCTCCCAGCTGAGCTATACCCCCTTATCACTAATTACTTAGTAACCTGTCGAGCCTCAAATTATAACGAAAAAACTTAGCCCTTATGGACTTTTCAAATTAAATTCAATTTATCGATCACTTTTTCTCGCGCCATGAGTTCCACCACGGCATCCAGCGATGGCGTTTGTGGTGTTCCCATGAGCAGCACGCGCACCGGCATGGCCAGTTGCGGCATCTTCAGGCCCGTATCCAGCAGCACCTGCTTGATCACTGCGGCAATCGTCGGCTTGTTCCATTCGCAGCCAGCCAGCGCCTGAGACAGTTTGGCAAGCGCAGGTCGAACCGCTTCGGTGACATGCGTGCTGACATCCACCGGGCTGGCCTGCCCGCCCGTCACCAGCAGTTTCAGCCAGCCGGCCAGTTCCAGCAGCGTGCTGCAGCGGTCCTTGAACAG
>CAIYKK010000606.1 GCA_903926695.1 uncultured Burkholderiales bacterium | reverse complement strand
TCGTCGTCGATCTGACGCAGGTTCCTGCCAACGTCAAAAGCCTGGTGTTCACGGTGAACAGCTTTACCGGCCAGAACTTTTCGCAAATCGAAAACGCCACCTGCCGCATCGTCAACGCGACCAACCGCCAGGAAGTGGCACGTTTTAATTTGTCCACGCTGGGGCCGCACAACGCGCAAATCATGGCCAAGCTCTACCGCCACGGCGACGAGTGGAAAATGCACGCCATCGGCGAAATCGGCAATGGCCGCACTTTTGCCGAACTGATGCCGCAAATCACGCCGCACCTGTAAAGCCGCCCATGACCGCCCTCTTCCAGCCCCCGCGCGGCGAAGCTGCCCCGGCCACAGCAGAAGTGCGGCGCGTCACGCTGCCGACAGGCTTGATGGCGCTGCACACCGATGCCGGGCCGTTTTGCCTGGACGATTTGATCGGCTTTGCGGCGCGGGCCAACGCCCGGCGCGGTTTTTTGTTTTTAAGCAAGGTGCTGGGCAAACACTGGCCGGTGACGCCGCGCCGAATGCTGGCGATTCACACCGATCTGGCGGCGCGAGTACCCGCCGACTTGCCCGGCCCGGTGGTGTTTATCGCGATGGCGGAAACGGCCATTGGCCTGGGCCAAGGCGTTTTTGAAGCTTGGAAATGCGCCCAGCCGCAGCGTGAAGCGCTGTTTTTGCACACCACGCGCTACCACGTCGGCGACGCGCCGATTTTGGAATTTGAAGAAGCGCACAGCCACGCGCCCCGGCAGTTTTTGCACCGGCCCGCCGGAGCCGCGCTGCAAGCCCTGTTAAAAAGCGCCCGCTCGCTGGTGCTCGTCGATGACGAGGCCAGCACCGGCAACACGTTTTTAAATTTGACCGCCGCCTGCCGTGCGCTGAACCCGGCGATTGAGCGCGTGCATCTGGCGGCCATCACCAATTTCATGGGCCGCGAAGCCAACGAGGCGCTGTCCGGGCGCTTCGGCTTGCCGGTCACGGTGGGCGCGGCGCTCAGTGGCTCGTATGAATTTACCGCCGGGCAATTGCAGAGCGCCGCCGGTGCGGCGCAGCGGTTTGAATCCCACGCCGACCGGGGCGCCAGCGCGAGTTTTGGGCGTCTCGGCGTGAACCGCCCGCTGAACCAGCCGACCACGCTGGCCGAACGCCTGCGCGCAGCCATCGCCCCGCACGAGCGCGTGCTGGTGCTGGGCACCGGCGAATTCATGCACATGGCGTTTTTGCTGGGGCTGGCGCTGGAAGCGGGCGGCGTCGATGTCGCCGTGCAATCGACGACGCGCTCGCCGATTTTGCAATGGGGCGCGGTTAGCAGCATTTTGAGATTCCCCGACAACTATGGCGAGGGCGTGGAAAATTTTGTTTACAACGTCGCCCCCGACCAGTACGACCACGTTTTTATCTGCCACGAAACGCCGCCCAACGCGGCGCTGCAGCAGCTGGCCCAGGCCGTGAATGGCCGCCTGTTTCATTTCCTATCCGAGAGCCATTGTGAAGAAATTCCTGTTCGTTGATTTGGACGACACGCTGTTCCAGACGCCCGGCAAATGCGCGGCTGAAACAGACCTGCGCCCCGCCGCGTACCTCAAAGACGGTTCCGTCTGCTCCTTCACCACGTCGCGCCAGCGCGCTTTTTTTGAGCTAATGCACCGCGAAATGACGCTGATTCCGGCCACGGCGCGCAACCACGACGCGCTGCGCCGGGTTGATTTGCCGTTTTCCAGCCACGCCATCATCGACTACGGCGGCGTGATTCTCGCGCCCGACGGCTCGCCCGATGGCGACTGGCTCGACCTGATGCGCGCCGACATGGCGCTCGCGCTGGATGGCTTGAAAGAAGCCATCGCGGTGATTGACGACTACTGCGCCCGCGTCGGCCTCAAGGGCCGGGCGCGCTTGATTGAAGATTTCGCCACGCCGTTTTACATCGTCGTCAAAGACCCGGACAAGCAGGCCGAGCGTCTGGCGCTGATCGAGCGCGAAGCCCTCATGCCGTGGATAACCAGCGCAACCGGCCAGCATTTTTACCTGCACCGCAACGGCAACAACCTCGCCGTGCTGCCCAAAACGCTGAACAAAGCCCGCGCCGTTCATTATTTGCGCCAGCAATTGGAAAAAGAACACGGCGACATCATGACGCTGGGCATGGGCGATAGCCAATCCGATGCGCGTTTTATGGCCGCCTGCGACTACGCCATCGTCCCCAGCGGCACGCAATTGGCGGCTTTGACGGTGGCGGCGCTATGAACTTCTGCGGCAGTTACCGGCCCGGTGATGTGACGTTTTTGCTCAAACGTTTGGCGCAACTGCCGTTTGTCAATGTGGGACGCAAGGAGTTGCTGATCCAGTCCGGCCAGCGGCATTACAGCGAAATGCTCTCGCCCGAGGCGCTGCCGTCGGCTCGCTATCTGGCGGTTTTTAAAGCCGCCTGCGAAGCCAACCGGGGGCAAATGGCCCGCGACTGCCTCACGCTGGCGGTGTTGATTGCGGCGCGGCGCGCTGGCGCGATCACGCTGGTGTCACTGGTGCGCGCCGGAACGCCTGTGGGCGTGATTCTTAAACACTTGCTGCATCAGGCGCTGGGGCGCGACGCGGCGCATTATTCCGTCTCCATCGTGCGCGACCGGGGCATTGACGAAGTGGCGCTGCGCCACATTCTGGCCCAAGGCCACGCACCCGAATCCATCGTTTTCATCGACGGCTGGACCGGCAAGGGCGTGATTTCCCGCGTGCTCAAAGACGCCGTAGACGGTTTCAACCAGCGCCACGGCACAGCCATCGACAAGGGGCTGTACGTGCTGTCCGACTTGGCGGGAACCGCCGCCTGCGCCGCCTCGTCGGTGGACTATTTGATTCCGTCGAGCATTCTGAACGCCACCGTGTCCGGGCTGGTCAGCCGCTCGGTGCTCAACGCGTCGATTGGCCCCGGCGATTTTCACGGCTGCGTGTATTACGCGGACTTTGAAACGCATGACCTGTCACGCGAGTTTGCCGACCGCGTGACCGCCGAAGGGATCGCCCAAGCTCAGGCCCAACGCGACGGCCACAGCGACGGCGTGAACACCCCCGCGCCAATCAACCGCGCCCACGCCGCCACCGTTTCCGCGCAATTTCTGCAGGCCACGATGGCGCGGCACGGCATCACCGACGCCAATCTGATCAAACCCGGCATCGGCGAAGCCACCCGCGTGCTGCTGCGTCGGGTGCCGCGCCTGCTGATGCTGCGCGACGCCGACGCGCCCGATGTGGCGCATTTAAAACTGCTCGCCGCTGAAAAGTCGGTGCCCGTGAGCGTCGATGCCGCCCTGCCCTACCAAGCCGTATCCCTCATCCAGAGTGCATTCGATGGCTAAAAAAATCCTCGGCGCTTCGCTCTACGTGCCCGCCACGCACAAAGACCTGTCCAAAATCGCCCACGGCGCGCTGCTGGGCGAGGCACGCTCGCTGATCTTTTGCACCGAAGACGCAGTGGCCGAGCGCGATCTGGGCTGCGCCCTGTTCAACCTGTCGCTGGCGCTACTGCAGATGACAGAGCGGCCCGGCACCGACCATTTTGTGCGCGTGCGCAGCCCGCACATCATGCAGCGCGTGCTGGAAATGCCCGGTGCTGAC
>CAIYKK010000605.1 GCA_903926695.1 uncultured Burkholderiales bacterium | reverse complement strand
GTGGGCGACATGGGCATAGCGCGGTCGACCGGCACATCACGCCAGCCCAGCAGCACCTGGCCTTCAGCCTTGACGGCGCGCTCCAGCGCCTGCTCACAGGCCAGGCGCGAGGCGTGTTCTTTGGGTAAAAACACCATGCCGACGCCGTATTCGCCGGGTGGGGGCAGCGTCACGCCTTGCGTGGCCATTTCTTCGCGGTACAGCGCGTCCGGCAACTGGATCAGGATACCGGCACCGTCGCCCATGAGCTTGTCGGCACCGACAGCGCCCCGGTGGTCCAGGTTTTCGAGGATTTTCAGGCCCTGCTGAACGATGGCATGGGTCTTGTGGCCCTTGATGTGGGCGACAAAACCGACGCCGCAAGCGTCGTGCTCGTTAGCGCCCGCGTATAAACCGTTTTCTTCAAAATGCTTGATTTCAGCAGCCGTGGTCATGGCAAATCCTCGTCAGTTGGCACGCCAAAACGGTGCGCGTCTGACACGCACACCCCCCTGACCCGCCAGGGTTCAAATTTATTTACAGGAAAGGAAAGCATAGTCCAGAGCAACAAAAATGCCAAGCAAATTAATAGGGGTCAGATTCCATTTAATTTTTTACCCAAGAGCATTTTGAAAAATCAGGGACAGATCAAAAACGGCCGGCTTAAATTCAATCAATTCAACGCCTTAGCACGGTTTTCACAGCGCACGCGGGTGCTGAAACGGACGCCCCGGCTGATTTTTCGTGACCCGGCGCTCGGTGCGTTTTTGCAGATCGGCCACAAAATCGTCGCTGCCCAAGGCCCAGCCGCTCAGCGCCGAGCGGGTCAGCGCCTCCTGCTGCTCAAGTGTGGTGCCTGCACGCACCAATTCGGCGTAGGCCGCCTCCCGCGCAAAAGGCGTGTTGCCCAGCGACCAGTAAAGTGGATGCGGCTTGACCATCCGGTCGGTACGCAGGCCGACACAGTGGCCGTGGCTGGACCAGGGATAGTCGCTGGCCTCTTTGACCAGCCCGGCGCGCACCGGATTGAGGTCCAGATACACCATGCAGGCCAACAAGTAACGCTCGGTTTCGATCAGCGTCGAGCGGTAGCGCCCTTCCCACAGCGTGCCTGAGCGCCCTTGGCTGTCGTTGAAATAACGCACATAACGCCGCCCCACCGCCTGCATCATTTGCGGCAAGCCATCGGCGGTCGCGGGCGTGGCGAGCAGGTGAAAATGGTTGCTCATCAAGACATAGGCATGCAGCGCCACGCCGAATTTGGCGGCGTTTTCGTCCAGCAGCGCCAAGAGCATCTGATAGTCGGCGGTGCTGGAAAAAATCGCCTGCCGATTATTGCCGCGCTGAATGATGTGGTGCGGATAGCCGGGAACGGTAAGACGGGGAAGACGGGCCATGAGCTGCAATGCCTGGGGTGCCCGAATAATCAGGCGCAGCAGGCGTCGATGACTTCGCGCACCAGCGCGTCGGCCGCGGCGCGCACCACGGCCTTGCCCGGCCCGTCGATCAGCACAAAGCGGATTTCGCCCGCTTCGGATTTTTTGTCGATTCGCATCAGATCGAGGTAACGCCCGGCGTTGTCCGTGGCCGACAGAATCGGCCCCTTCACCGGCAGCCCGGCGCGCTGCACCAATGTGGTGAGGCGCTCGACAAATGCGCTGTCCACCAGACCCAGGCGCTGCGACAGGTGCGCGGCCATCACCATGCCGCAGCCCACACCTTCGCCGTGCAGCCACTGGCCGTAACCCAGCCCGGACTCCACCGCGTGGCCAAACGTGTGGCCGAAATTCAGAATCGCCCGCAAGCCGGATTCGCGCTCGTCCTGCCCGACGACCCAGGCTTTGATTTCACAACTGCGCCGGATGGCGTGCGCTAGCGCGGTCGGCTCCTTGGCCAGCAGCGCATTGAGATTGGCTTCGATCCATTCGAGAAACGCCATATCGGCAATCGGCCCGTATTTGATGACTTCGGCCAGACCCGCGCTCAATTCACGGTCGGGCAGCGTCTGGAGCGCATCCAGATCGCAGACGACCTGAACCGGCTGATAAAACGCGCCAATCATGTTTTTGCCCAGCGGGTGGTTAATGGCCGTTTTGCCGCCGACTGACGAATCGACTTGCGCCAAGAGCGTCGTGGGCACCTGCACAAACGGCACGCCGCGCATATAGCTGGCCGCCGCAAAGCCGGTCATGTCGCCGACCACGCCGCCGCCCAGGGCGAACAGCACGGTTTTGCGGTCGCAGCCGTTTTCGAGCAGGCCGTCGAAAATCAATTGCAGCGTCGGCCAGTCTTTAAACACCTCGCCGTCGGGCAAAGTGACCAGCACGACCTTGGCGTAATGCGACTGCAGCGCCTGCGTCAACTGCGCGGCATACAGCGGCGCGACCGTGGTGTTCGACACCACCAGCGCCGTCGCCGCCTTGGGCAGGTGCTGGTAAGTCAGCGCCTGGCCGAGCAGCTTGCTACCGATAAAAATGGAATAACTGCGCTCAGCCAGACTGATCTGAACCTGCGCCAGGGGAAGAGAAGAATTTGCTTGCATCCGGCAAGTGTAGAACGGCTTGGCACCCGAAAGGAGCCGACGCAGCGCGCAAGGCGCTGCCGCTCACAGGCTGGGTACGATGCCGGACAGCTCAAGCTGCATGGTGATCATGTTCACCAGCGTGGAAACGGAAGGGCGACCGGTTTCAATGACAAAGTGCGCGGTTTCCCGGTACAGCGGGTCGCGCTGGGTATATAAATCGCGCAGGCGGCCCAGCGGATCGGCCACCTGCAGCAAAGGCCGATTTACATCGTGCCGCAGACGCCTGAAAAGCTCCTCGGGCGAGGAGCGCAGGTACACCACATGGCTACGCCCGTGCAGATGCTGGCGGTTCATCGGGCGTAGCACTGAGCCGCCACCGGTGGACAGCACCCCGCTTGGAAGCAGGGTCAACTCATCAATCACCGACTCCTCGACATCCCGAAAGCTGGACTCCCCTTCCCGCTCGAAGTAATCGCGGATGGAGCAGCCGAGGCGCTCCTCAATGACGTGGTCCGAGTCGAGAAAAGGCAACTGCAGCCGCCGGGCGAGCTGGCGCCCGACGGTGGATTTACCGGAGCCGGGGAGGCCGATGAGACCGACAACAAGAGGTGAGAGTGCAGCAGATTTCACTAACAGTCTAATCAGGGAACTGCCACATCAAACGAACTCGACTTGGAACTACTGCCACTACTGACTGTGGCCGTAAAAGTTATCACATCCTTAGCCACACAACCAACCAAGGTAGCTGTATGCTTAGAAGGCTCGGTTGTGCTACCTATCTGAGTATCTTTCAATGTTGGTATGCAGGTGGTATTTGAACTCGTGGCGACCAAACCAGCATCTGCAGGAAGTGGATTACCATCAAGATCAGCGAGCTGAAAAGTAATAGCGTCTCTAGTTTTCTTAATCACTTGAGTTTGATATTTTTGCGGAATAGTACTGTCGTAGCCATAAGAATTTGTTACGGACTTTAAACCAGGCTGACCAATTTCATCACCCGAAAATACAATCACAATTTGGCGGCGCACCTTGGTATATCCATCCCATGTTCCATTGCAGGTTTTTGCCACAGAAAGTCCTACATTTGAATTTACAGGACAAGCCACAGCACCTGTAGAGTCAGCAGGCATCGGATAAAAAGTTTCACCATCATCAGTGTTGGTGATCATATTTTTATAAGAGGAAACAAATGCACCGCTTTCATCTTTGTCGATATAAGGTGAACCCAAATCCTCAAAAAGCTCATCTACATTATAGCGGTTGTTATAAACGCCATTAGCATCAGGTTTGTCGATAAAATACTCTTCGCCATCTGTATAGGCCAAAACGGTCACACGGCCAGGACGTGGATCACCACCGGCAGCAGTCGATCCCATAGGTCGATAGTCCTGCCCAATCAAAGTTACTTTACAGCTTCCACTGTTGATAAGGCAACTACTTTGTCCCGTAGAGTTAATTTGGCCACCTTCGCTGACAAAAATTATCTTCGTTCCATCTGGCACCGGATTACCTTGGCGATCAGCTGCAAACACTGAAATATCGACACTGTTACCGTTGAACTTATTAGTAAAATATCCACCAGCGTAAAAATTGTGCTTTGTAGTTGAAATATCAAAAAAACGTTGTGTAGGCAGTCCTGTCTGCACTGTCAACAAATTAGATGAAGTAGCAATTGATGCATTAGGTACGTCCAACCCTGCATGCACCTGAACTGTGGTTGGCAAAGTACCTGCACAGACGGAAAAAGAAGCAACGCCATCAGGTCCAGATATTACAGAAGAGGTTACAGAAGATGTCGAACCGCAAAAATTAATACCACCATCAGTATTTGTCAGGCTTGCATTTACTTTTACCCCTATTGTGACAGGATTACCTACCGAATCAATAACCTTAAAATTGACAATCGAAGTATTTACGCCTACAGAGCCTTTTTGATAAATAAGATTAGGTGCAGCACTCACGAACTGAAGACCCGTAATCGGTGGCGCGGTTACTGTGTAACTGGCAGGCAACGAGGCTCCTGACGAAGAAGCAGTCACAACACATGCTCCAGTGGTATTGGTTTGTACAACAGCTGTAGCCCTACCAGAAGCATCGACTAACGATGACGTAGGCGAAACACTGCCACATCCGCTAGTGAAAGTGACGGAAACAGAGTTTGAGGTGGCGGGTTTGCCATCGACCTCCACATCCACACCCACATTGATGGATTGCCCCTTTTGTACAGTCGCAGAAGAAACAGAAATGTTAGACAAGCCCACAGTGCCAGGAGTGATCTGAAGATCATAACTTTGGCTTACTGCTACCGCATCTACCGTAGCATCAGCAGTAACCTGTACCGCACCAGCTGACGCAACATCAGCAGGTGCAATACGCATCAGCAATACACCATCGGCATCGGTCAACTGTGCGCTTACATTGGGAACAAGCACAGCCTGCGTAGAACCAAGCGTTACAGTAACGCGTGTGTAAGGAGCAACAGAACCTGTGCTTTTCTTCAAAATAATTTTTAGATACCGTGCCTTCGTCTGTGACAAAATATGATCGGTGACTGCAGTATGAGCAGTAGTGTCATCAACTAATGATAATTCCATTGTGGGCATTGCCACAGCAGTAGTAGTATCGGTTGGTGTTGTAGTTCCGGTCCCATTTGCTGCATCTGTCCCACTTGCAGAGGTTGCGGAACCTCCCCCACCACCGCAAGCCGACAACGCAGCCGCCATGATGGCAGCCGATAAATATTTGAATAATTTCATATAAATTTTCTCAAACTTTCAAAGAATAAGTTCCAACCTTCGTTATCGGCCTGTAGTCCGGTCCGAAATCATTTTCGGCGTGATGAACACCAGCATTTCCTGCTTTTTCGAGGTCCGTTCACGGCTCTTGAAAAGATTCCCTAAATAAGGTATATCACCAAGCAATGGAACTTTGATTTCATCTTCAGTTTCTTCAAGTGTGAAAATCCCGCCAATTACCACTGTGCCGCCATTCTCCACCAACACCTGCGTCGTGACATGTTTGGTATTGATGGCAATGCCGGCTGCTGTAGTTTCACCCCGGCTGTCTTTGTTCACATCCAGGTCCAGAATAATGTTTCCTTCTGGCGTGATATGCGGCGTGACTTCCATTTTCAGATTTGCCTTGCGGAAAGACAGTGAAGTGGCACCGCTGGAAGTTGCGGTCTGGTAAGGAAACTCCGTACCCTGCTCTATCAGTGCTTTGGTCTGGTCAGCAGTCACCACGCGAGGACTGGAGACAATTTTACCCTTGCCATCAGCCTCCAAAGCAGACAGCTCAAGGTTCAGAAAACGGTTGGAAGCTGCATTAAAGATTGAAACGGCAAATGCGGCGGCGGCATTGGTCACACCCAAAGTTGATGCAGGCAGATTCACAAAATTGGTAGTGCCAGCGGTTCCGCTGTAATTCCCCACTGCAATATTTGTATTCCCGGCTGTAAGCGCGCCAGCGGCCCCCGCCTGCCCCCCTCCAAGTTTCACACCAAGAGATCGTCCAAAAGTGTCTGAGGCTTCCACAATTCGGGCTTCAATCAGAACTTGCCGTACCGGAATATCCAGCTTGGTAATAAAATCCTGAACCTGCTCCAGCCTTGAAGGAATATCCGTCACAAACAATTGATTGGTTCTTGGCTCAGCGATCAAACTGCCCCGATGAGACAAGAGGCGGGCATTTCCTTCGCCCGAAGCCCCCGAAGCCCCGGAACCCCCGCCAGAGATTTGTGCCGCAATATCGCTGGCTTTTGCATAATTGATCTGAAAAGACTGTGTACGGACAGCCTCTAAACCTTGCAAGGTATTGCGCGACTCCATGTCCAGCTTGTCTTTTGCGGCCAATTCGTCCTTCGGTGCGATCAACAGGACATTTCCCGTTTTCCGTCTATCCAACCCTTTGGCCTGCAAAATAATATCCAGCGCCTGATCCCAGGGAACATCCTTGAGGCGCAGGGTGACAGAGCCGGTGACAGTGTCAGATGTCACCACATTAAAATTAGGGAAATCGGCAATAACCTGCAAAAGCGACCGGATTTCAATATTCTGAAAATTCAATGACAGCTTTTCACCGCTGTAGCCAATTCCATGACTCAGTTTATTGGAGTCGATTTTTTGCCGCCTGATTTCAAGCACAAATTGATTGTCTCTTTGGTAAGCACTGTGATCCCAATCACCATTGGGTTCAACCACCATGCGAACTTTGTCACCTGATTGAAAAGTAGTCACCGTTTGCACGGGTGTTCCGAAATCAGCCACATCCAGACGGCGGCGCAATCCTTCGGGTAGCGTTGTTTTCATAAACTCAACCACCAGGGTTTTACCCTGCTGGCGAATATCGACCCCGACTTCATTATTGGGCAAGGCCACTACAATCCGGCCTGAATTGTCAGCACCGCGCCGAAAATCTATATCTTTCAGCGGTAAAGTGTTGCGGCTTCGGCTTTCAGCAAAAACGGGTGACACACTTGCTGAAGGCGCTGCAGCAGTCTGGACATCAAGAATAATCAGCAAAGATTTATCCTTAATTTCAGTCTTGTAAGTCGCTGGTATTTTAAGATTAAGAACCAGCCGGGTACGCTCTCCAACCTGAATCAGATTGGCAGACCGGACGTTGCCCAGATTTAAGTCAATCGCTGAACGTGCCAGGGAAGTGCCGACTCCCTGAAAATCCAGCGCAATACGGGCTGGCGTCTGGATGCTGAAACCTGTGGGCGCCGTGACTAGCGGCTCAACCATATCAACCCGGATAATTTCAGATTTTCCCTGGACAGAGCCAGAAACAGCCTTGATAGAATTTTCCGCCATCGCCAGCAAAGGCATGGCGCCTGCCAGCATCACCACACCAAACAAGGCACAGCGCACCGCACGTCCAAGCAAGCGCGGCAGATCCGCCTGTGCTTTGAATGCCCATGTCTGCTTGTTCATTTTTTTGTTTCCTCTGAAATCTGTAAAGTCGCCATTCGCTCTGTCCATTCACCGGCAGAGTCCTGCACAATTTCCCGCAGCACAAGACTTGACTCCGTCACTTCGGTGATCCGGCCGTAATTTTGTCCAAGATAATTACCAACCCGTACGTAGTGGACCAAGTTATCGACACGCACCAGCGCTACGAGCTGGCCAGCTTTAATCAAGCTGCCAACCATGACCACAGTATCCAGGGGCGATGCCTCCAGAGGCTCTTTACGCCGAACCAGTTCGGGGGCGATTAATTCAATATTAACTACAGGCAGAGTAGCCTGCAAGACCTGGGTTAATTTTTGGCCATTAAAAGGATCAACCAAGTCGGCATAATCGTAAGTTTGCGGTGTAAATTGGCTCGGTGCAGGGAGAGGAGTCATTCTGGGACGAGCTGCATTGCGCTGCTCTGTCATCCATGCCTGCAAGTCTTCCTGTTCAGAGCTGCAGCCAGACACAACAAGTGTCATGATTAAAATCAGCAGACCATGAAACAATTTCATTTTCTTGCCCCGCTCACAAGTGGACGCTTGTTTTGCAAACCCACTTCATCAGCATCCAGATAGCGAAAGGTTTTGGCCGTAGCATCCATAACCAGAGTACCATCTTTTAACGGTGCTATCGAGATGTTATTAAGGGTCACAATTCGGGAGAGCTTGGAAATATCAGCGGCAAAAAAGCCCATGTCATGATAACGGCCTGTAACGCGAACTGTAATAGGCAATTCTGCATAATAATTCTTGATGACTACAGTGCCAGGCTTGAATAGTTCAAACTGCAGGCCACGCCCCAAACCGGCCTGATTAATATCAGACAGCAATTTATCCATTTCAGCCTTGCTGGGCAGTTGTTTTTCAATCTGCATCACATACTGTAACACCTGCTCCCGCTGCTTCTTCAGCGCATCGATGTTGATTGCCTGAATCAGCCTGGTCTTATAGTCTTCTTTTAATTGAGTCTCCACGCTTTGCTCTTGTACGAGTGCATCAGCAGCGGAACTGAGCCACGCAAACCAGAGTACGACAACAACAAGCGATGTCACTCCAAAGCATAAAAGATAACGTGGAAAAGCTGGCCAGGTAGATGGATCATTGGGATTAAGCCCAACAAATTGAGATTTCACCCGGCTTTGAAGGGCGGAAAAATCAATGGAAGGTTTAGAAATTTTTGCCATGTATCAGTTCATTTCCACAAGCTTTGTTAAGCCTTGATCTGGGAAGAAGCTGGAGAAGAGGATGCCGGGGAGGATGACGCTGTGGAAGATGACGCAGCCTTTTTCTGATCACTTGCGCGTTTCATTTCAACACGCATGGAAAAATTGGCTACGCGCCGCTGATCGCGAGGAGTCAATGTGACCGTGCCAGCGGTAATTTCTACCAGTTCAGGTTTTTTCAGCCAGACGCTGTCGTATGCAAAATGACGAAGCAACTCCGAAACCCGCTCATTTGACTGCGCAACCCCCTCAAGCAGGATCATCTGATTTTCCTGCTTCATACTTTTAATATATACACCATCAGGCAGTTGCTTAATCAGTTCAGTCAAAAGATAAACGGGAAGATTGCGGTCTCCCTGCAAATTTTCGACATTCTTTTGGCGGGCCCTGAGCGCAACGATGTCCCCTTCGAGCGTGGCAATATCCACGATTTCCTCATCAAGGCGGACAATTTCTGCCTGCAAAAAGGCATTTCTTCCGGCTTGACGTTGAATCTGAGCCTGGTACACAGAATACGTGACGCCAGCGACCACAAAACCGAACACCGCAGAGATGCCAAGATTTACAAAAAAAGCCTCGCGCTTGCGTTTGCGCGCAGCTTCCCGATGCGGGAGCAGATTGATTAAAATCACTGTGAGAACCTTCTCAAAGCCAGGCCGCAGGCAGTCAAATAATAAGAAGAGTCGTGCCGCATTTTGTTTTCCCGTACACCGCTGCCAATTTCCATGCCCTCGAAAGGATTGGCCAGAATGCAGGCAAATGAGGTCTGCTGCGTCACCGCCTCGGGCAGACCAGCCAGGGCCGAGGAGCCGCCAGCGAGCATCACGTAGTCCACCTTGTTGTGCGGCGTGCTGGTAAAAAAGAACTGCAGCGCCCGGCCAATTTCCTGCGCCATGTTGTCAACAAAGGGCTCCAGAATCCCGGACTCATAGTCCTCGGGCAGTTCGCCGCTGCGCTTTTTGTTTTCTGCCTCTTCCACGGAAAAGCCATATTGCCTAACGATCAGCTGGGTTAGCTGGGCGCCGCCAAAGGCTTGGTCGCGCTCGTACAGAACCTCTTCGTTCTTGATCACCTGGATGCTGGTGGTCAGCGAGCCTATCTCGAACAGGGCCACCATCGTGTCCAGGCCCTTGTTGGGCATGTTTTCAATCAGGCGTGCCGTGGCAAGACGCGAGGCGTAAGACTCCACATCAACCACGGTGCATTTGAGGCCGGAGGCCTCGGCCAGCCCTTCGCGGTCTTGCACTTTTTCCTTGCGGGAAGCGGCAATCAAGACCTCAACATCGCCGCTGGAAGTCGCACTCGGCCCCAGCACACAGAAGTCAAGGCTGACCTCATCGAGCGAAAAGGGGATGTATTTGTTGGCTTCGGTTTCAACCTCCATCTCAAGCTCAGCGCCGCTGAGCCCGTCGGGCAGGATGATTTTTTTGCTGATGACGGCCGAGGGTGGCAACGCCATTGCCACATTCTTGGTGCGAGTGCCGCTTTTTTTGACCAGGCGGCGCAGCACATCGGCCACTTCGTCAAATTTTTCAATGTTGCCGTCGGTGACCCAGCCCGGCTCCAGCGGCTCAATGGCGCAGCGGTCCAGTACCAAATCACCAGCTTTACTGCGGCTCAATTCGACCAGCATGACGCTGGACGAACTGATATCGATACCCAGCAAAGGGGGCTGTTGGCGGTTAAATAACGATCCCAGAGAGATCAAGGTAAGTCCCCAAAGACGGCTACTCAGGTAACCTTGGTAGTGTAAGAAATCACTTGAATGGTATCAGCAAGCCCTTTTTCCGCTAAGGGTGGTTCCACCCATCAACCGCAGAGGCGTTGCCAAAAGAACACGGATTGGCTGATCATAACGGTGTAAACCGGGGGTAACGCAGCGGTCATGTGTGTAACAGTATGGTTTTTTGAACAGCACCGGATACCGCCCCTTTTTCGGAATTTTTATAATCTCCGTGCGACTTTACGATTGGCCCCATGTCTTCTACCGCTTCCGACCCGAATTCCCCCCCTGCGAAACAGCCCGGCAGGCGCCACTGGCTCACCAGCTTGCTGCTGTGGGGTGCCGGTCTGGCGCTGGCAGGCGTTGCCAGCTTAGCCTTGTTTATCGCCGTTGCACTGGCGGTTGGGTATTCCAACCTGCCCGACATTTCGGCGCTATCGGACTACCGGCCCAAGCTGCCGCTGCGCATCTACACTGCCGACAGCATGCTGATCGGGGAGTTTGGCGAAGAGCGCCGCAGCCTCACCCCGATCAAGGAGATTCCGCAGGTCATGAAAGACGCCGTGCTGGCGATTGAAGACTCGCGCTTCTTCTCCCACGGCGGCGTGGACTATTTGGGCATGCTGCGCGCCGGTCTGGCCAATCTGGGCAGGGCTAAAAGCCAGGGCGCCTCCACCATCACCATGCAGGTGGCACGCAATGTCTATCTGTCCTCGGAAAAGAGCTACACGCGCAAGATTTATGAAATTCTGCTGACGTTCAAGCTCGAACATTTGCTAACAAAAAACGAGATCCTTGAGATCTACATGAACCAGATTTACCTGGGCAACCGGGCTTATGGTTTTGCGTCCGCCTCGGAAACCTACTACGGCAAGCCGCTCAAGGACATCACCATTGCCGAGGCTGCCATGCTCGCGGGCCTGCCCAAGGCGCCCTCCACGTTCAACCCGATTGTCAATCCGGTGCGCGCACGCACCCGCCAGCTCTACATCATTGAGCGCATGGAACAAAACGGCTTCATCACCGCCGAGCAGGCCACAGCCGCCAAAGTCGAAGAGCTCAAGATCAAGACCAGCCACGATGCGGTGCGCGTGCATGCCGAATACGTGGCCGAAACCGTGCGCCAGCTGATGTTTAACCAGTACGGCGACGAGACCTACACACGCGGCCTGAACGTGTACACCTCGCTGCGCTCGAACGACCAGATCATGGCCTACAAAGCGCTGCGCCAAGGCATCATGGACTACGAGCGCCGGCAGATCTACCGGGGGCCGGAAAAATTCATCGACCTGCCCGCTTCCGAGCAGGAAGCCGAAGACGCCATTGACGATGCGCTGACGGACAACCCCGACAACGGCGATGTGATGTCTGCCGTGGTGCTTGATGTCAATCCCAAGCGCATTCTTGCCATGCGCCAGAACAACGAAACCGTCACCATCACCGGCGACGGGCTCAGGCCCGCTCTGTCCGGCCTGTCTAGCAAGGCCAGCGCGAACATCAGAATCCGCCGTGGCGCGCTGATCCGCGTGACCAAGACGGCCAAAAACACCTGGGAAATCACCCAGCTGCCCGAAGTTGAAGGCGCTTTTGTCGCGCTGGACCCCAGGGATGGCTCGGTGCGTGCGCTGATCGGCGGGTTTGATTTCCAGAAGAACAAGTTCAACCATGTGACGCAGGCCTGGCGCCAGCCGGGTTCGAGCTTCAAGCCTTTTATCTATTCGGCGGCGCTGGAAAAAGGCTTCACCCCGGCCACGGTGGTCAATGACGCGCCGCTATTTTTCGACGCCGGCACGACAGGCGGCCAGCCGTGGGAGCCGAAAAATTACGACGGCACTTTCGAGGGTCCGATGAATCTGCGCACTGCGCTGAAAAAATCGAAAAACATGATTTCGATCCGCATCTTGCAGTCTATCGGCGCCAAGTACGCGCAGGACTGGATCACCCGCTTCGGCTTTGATGCCGAAAAACACCCTGCTTATCTGACGATGGCACTGGGCGCGGGTTCCGTCACCCCGATGCAGATGGTCACCGGCTACGCGGTGTTTGCCAATGGCGGCTACCGCGTCAACCCCTATCTGATCACCAAGGTGAGCGACCAGCGTGGCAACGTCCTGCTCAACACCAAGCCGCCCGAACTCACCGAATCGGTGCGCAGCATTGACGCCCGCAATGCCTTCATCATGGACAGCCTGCTGCAGGAAGTGGCCCGCTCCGGCACCGCCGCCAAGGCGCAGGCGATGCTGAAACGGCCTGATCTTTTTGGCAAGACCGGCACGACCAACGACTCGATAGACACCTGGTTCGTCGGTTTTCAGCCCACGCTGGCGGCGGCCGTCTGGATGGGCTACGACACCCCGAAAAAGCTCGGCGACAAGGAAACCGGCGGCGGCCTGAGCCTGCCGATCTGGATCAATTACATGGAATACGCGCTCAAAGGCGTGCCCGTGACCGAGTACAAGGCCCCGGAAGGCATCGTCAATCTCAATGGCGAGTGGTATTACGAAGAGTATGCGCAGCAGGGCACTGGCATCAGCAACCTGGGTACGCAGGATGCGACTGCCAACCCCGAGCAGCCCGCCAGTTCAAGTGCGCCAGCGGGCACCCAGGCGATGCCGCCCACGGATGAACGGAAGCGGATTCTGGACCTGTTCAAAAACTAGCCAGAAATCTGTGGCCGGTCTATGCCTTGAAGATCAGAGGCTGACCGGCCTGTTCGCTGCCATAGCGCGACAGGCTGGCAAAAAATTCATCTGAATTTTTGGTGTCTGTCCACTGGCCGCCGCTGAATTTGTAATGGAAGCCACCCGCCTTGGCGGCCATCCATATTTCCTGCAACGGCTTTTGCAGATTGATGATGATCTGGCTGCGGTTGGCAAAAACCAGCGTGATCATGCCGCCGCTGCGCTGGTTATCAATGTCCACATCCGACTCGTCGTTAAGCCGGTCGCAGGCTATTTCAATAGCTTTGAGCACGTTTTCAGCCAAATTCTGGTATTCAAGGTCCGTCATTACAATCCCGTGATGGTTTTTTCAATTCAAATTTTAGGCGCCCTTTGCGGTTCGCGCAGGCGGTGCGGTTTATTGGCTGCAGTGCTGGGCACGGCAGCGCTGGCTGGTTGTGGCCAGAAAGGTCCGCTGTTTCTGCCCCCGCCACCGCAAGCGCGGCCTGCTTTAATCGCGCCCGCCAGTGTCCCGGCTGCCCCGGCCTCAGCCGTCCGCTAAATGCAGCGCGCCAACGCTTGCCTCCTCTACCGTTCAGAATCTGCACCGCCATGACACACCCTTCCCTTCCCGGTCATCCTTATTTCGCTTATCGCGGCAACGAGCTGTTTGCTGAAGATGTCAGCGTCAGCGAACTCGCCCGCCAGCACGGCACGCCGCTGTTTGTCTATTCCAAATCGGCCATGCTCTCGGCGCTGGCTGCTTACCAGCGCGGCTTTGCCGGGCGCAATTCCCAAATCTGCTACGCCATGAAAGCCAATTCCTCGCTGGCCGTGCTACAGGTATTCGCCCAGGCGGACTGCGGCTTTGACATCGTCTCGGGCGGCGAGCTGGAACGCGTCATCGCCGCTGGCGGCGACGTGCGCAAGGTGATTTTTTCCGGCGTCGGCAAAACCCGCGCCGAGATGCGCCAGGCGCTGCTTGCAGGCATCGGCTGTTTCAACG
>CAIYKK010000604.1 GCA_903926695.1 uncultured Burkholderiales bacterium | reverse complement strand
GCCGCGTCCGAGCCGTTGAGCGCGTCGTAATAGTCGTTGACCACGTTCGCTCCGGCGTGGGCGATCAGCGCGAACAGCACCGTCAGCAGCGCTTTGAGCAGGTCAATTTTCAGCCCGCCCGCGCTGGCGCTACCCAAGCCAATCAGCGCGCCCGCCAGCGTGACGCTGAGAAACGCGGGCCGCGTCGCGGCAAAGTATTTGGCAAATGGGCTGGAAAAACCGGGCAGGCTGGGTTCGAGTGGGGGCATGGTTTCCCTTCTGGAGGACATGCGCCCAATGGTAACGGCTGTAACCAATCGCTGCATTGGCAGCAAATCGGCGGCACCCGGCTATTTGCGGCGGCTTGTTCTCTTGCGGGGAGCGGCTGCGCCCGGCAGCATTGCATCGGTCCAGAGCCGGGTCATCTGGCTCATGTTTTTAGCCGTTTCGCGCTTGATGGCCGCCGTGGCATGGCCCCGCGCCGAACCGGCCACTCTGTTGGCACCGCTCAAAAACATACTCATGAAAGGATTTTTCATCGCGTCCACCTTTTCAAAAAGAGGAAGCCCCAGCATGCCGCAAAAACCGGCCCAAGACGCCAACAGGGTCAATCTCAGTAAAACAACTCGGCCAGATCGACGGTCGAGCGCTTGCCGATTTGGCTGTGGTGCGTCTGCAGCCACAGCTTGGCCTGCGCCCGGCCCAGGTTTTTGAGCATCTCAAAAAACCGCATGTTCGCCGCCAGCTTGGTTTCGGTTTTGAGCAGGTGCATCTGCTCCTGTGCGTCGATGACGTGGAAATGGACACGCGCCAGACGCCGCTCAAACCGCCCAACCTGAAACAGCGACTCGCGGGCGTATTCGCGGGCGTGGGCAAACATGCGCATCTCGCGCAAAAAGGTGGAATTGAAGGCCAGCTCCAGCACCCGGTCTTTGATTTCCTGCGCGGTGTGGGGCGTGCCTTTGTATTTGAGCGGCGTGAGCAGCACCATCAAAATGTCGCTGGCCTTGCATTCGTAAAACAGCGGATAGACGGCGGGGTTGGCGGCGTAACCACCGTCCCAGTACGGCTCGCCCTCAATCTCGACCGGGCGGGCCATCGTCGGCAGGCAGGCCGAGGCCAAAATGGCGTCGGCGCTGATCTCGGGCGTGCGAAACAGCCGCACTTTGCCCGAATTGGCGTGGGTCGCGGCAATAAACAGCTTGATGGGGCTGTGGCTGCGCAGGCGCGCAAAATCGATCTGTTTGAGCAGGATGTCGCGCAGTGGATTGAGATCTAAAGGGTTGAGCTGGTGCGGCGAAAAATAATGCGCCCAGTGCAGCATCAGCTTGAGCGCGGGCAGCAGACTCACGCTCTGGCCGTCCAGAGACGGCACGGCCACTTCAAACGGCAGGCTGCCCGCGACTTCGGTCCAGAACCGCGTGAGCGCTGCGCGGGCACCGTCGCGCCCGCCATCCATCAAGCCTTGGGCCAGCACCACGGCATTCATCGCCCCGGCGCTGGTGCCGCTGACGCCGTCGAAATCGATGCGGCCATCTTCGAGCAGACCGTCGAGTACGCCCCAAGTGAAAGCGCCGTGAGCGCCGCCGCCCTGCAAGGCCAGGTTCATCACGCAGGGGTTATGTTTTCCAAACCACACAAGGCTCTCCTGTCTGCCAGCGGGCAGCGTAACGCTCACGCTACCGGGCGGCAGCGCACAAGCATATTAAGCGGCTTTCACGGCTTGATGACGTGGCACTCGCGCCGCAGCAGCGCCAGCGCATCGGACAGCGCATAGGTCGCGTCGCTTTGCAGCACCGGCTGGGCTTCCTCGGCAAACTCGGCCCACAGGTGCAAATAACCTTCCTGGTGCTGCGCCGGAGCGTGCGCCAGGATGTAGTCGCGGGCCAGTTCGGGGTTAAAAACCGCTTTGGCATCCGGCTTTTGAAGTTTGCGCACCAGCGCGGCAGCGGCTTTTTCAGTCAAGAGCGTTTTGGGCGCGGCGCCAGCGGCCACGCAGACAAACAGCGTGAGCAGCGAGCCGTCGTCGCAGTTACCGCCGGTGGCTTTGTCCCACGCACGGGAGACGGCGCGCTCGTGGTGGTGCAATTCGCTGGCCATGTCTTCGACCCAGAAGTAGCGCCCCAGGAGCGGCGGGTGATGGTGCTCGCTGTCGGCGGCAAAGAGCATTCTGGGCGGCAGGCCGCTGTCCAAAATCTGCGCCAAATCGGCCTGCACTGATTCAGCCATCTCCTGCACCACCGTTTTCAGCG
>CAIYKK010000603.1 GCA_903926695.1 uncultured Burkholderiales bacterium | reverse complement strand
AATGGCAATAACAATGGCAATGGCGGCGGCAACGCGGCCCCAGCGGGCGAAGAAAGTCCAGCTCGCGCCAGCGGCACCGCCCGCGCCAATGCCCCGCGCCAAAACCAGCAATCCGCCAAACCCGCCCGCGCCCCGCGCCCCGTCCACCCGGTGTTAGAGCGCCTGTTTGCGCTGTACCCCAAGCTGTTCGGCGCGCATTTCCTGCCGCTGAAACTCGGCGTGTTTCAGGAACTGCTGGCGTTGCACCCCGACGTGTTTGAAAAAAACGAGCTGAAAGTGGCGATGGGCCTGCATGCGCGCTCCATGCGTTATCTGGAAAGCGTCGCCGCTGGCCTGCCGCGCCACAACCTGCAAGCCGAGCCTATCGAGCCGGTCGCGCCCGAGCATGTGCATCATGCCATCATGGAAGTGTTCCGCCGCCGCCAGGCACGCACCCAGGAAGACCTGCGCCCTTACGCCTGCGCCCAGCTGATCCGCGCCATTGAAGCCTCCGGCCTGAGCCGCGAAAATTACCTGCTCTGCATCCGTGAACAGGACGATGTGTCCGTCGCCCTGCTGGACGAAGCGTTTGCCGAACTCGGCGCGCAGGCCGCCAAGCGCGACGCGCTGCGCAAGACGTTTGAAGCCAGCGGCAAAAGCGTCGCCGAATTCGCGGACATGTACGGCATGAACCCGGACGAAGTCAGCCGGGCGCTGGAGCGCTCGCGCGCCGACGAGGCAGCGGCTCAAGCTGCGGTGCAAGCGGCAGCACAGGCCGCTGAAGCCGCTCAGGCGCTAAAGGAAGCTCAGGAAACTCAGGCGATTGAAACGGAAACCGTTGAAGCGGCCCAAACCCAGGCGCCCGCAGAGACCAGCGGCGAAGAATCCCCACCACAAGCCGAGCCTGCTGAACCGGCAGAACCTGCAGCGCAAGCCGAATCCACTGAAACAGTTGAACCCGCAGAGCCAGCAGTGCAAGCCGAATCCACTGAATCGGTTGAACCTGCTGAACCGGCAGCGCCAGCCGAGTCCACTGAAGCGGCTAAATCCGCAGAACCCACCGCGTCCGCAAACACCCGCGAAGCGCCCTGAAAAAAGCCGACCCATCGAGGTCGGCTTTTAACGCCCGGCATCCAGCCGCTCAGCGCGGCAATGCCCGCAGCACAGGCTGGCGCGGCGGCGCTCAGCCTTGCGCGTTCTGCAGCGCAGCAATGCGCTCTTCAATCGGCGGATGCGTCGAAAACAGCTTGCCAATCCCGCCGGTGATGCCCAGCGCCTGCACCGATTGCGGCAGTTCGCCCGGCTGCATGCCCCCCAGACGCGCCAGCGCATTCATCATCGGCTGCTTGCGCCCCATCAGTTGCGCGGCACCCGCATCAGCGCGGAACTCGCGGTGGCGCGAGAACCAGGCCACGATCATGCTGGCCAAGAAGCCCAGCAAGATGTCGAGCACAAAAGTCGTCACCATATAGCCGATGCCGGGGCCGGAATTGCGCTCGCCGTCGCGGCGCAAAAAGCTGTCCACCGCGTAGCCAATCACCCGCGACAGGAACACGACAAAGGTGTTCATCACGCCCTGAATCAGGGTCATCGTCACCATGTCGCCGTTGGCGATGTGGGCGATTTCGTGGCCCAGCACGGCCTCGATTTCTTCGGCGGTCATACCTTGGAGCAAGCCGGTCGAAACGGCTACCAGCGCCGAGTTTTTAAACGCGCCAGTGGCAAAAGCGTTAGGCTCGCCGTCAAAAATGCCGACTTCGGGCATGCCGATCTTGGCCTTGTCGGCCAGCTTGCGCACGGTTTCGACAATCCAGGTTTCGTCGGCGTTTTGCGGCTCCTTGATGACGCGCACGCCAGAAGTCCACTTGGCCATCGGCTTGCTGATCAGCAGCGAAATAATCGCGCCGCCAAAGCCCATCACCAGCGCAAAACCCAGCAGCGCCGACAGGTTCAGGCCGTTAGGCGTCAGGTAGCGGTTGACGCCGAGCAGGCTGGCAACGATGCCCAGCACCGCCACGATGGCGACGTTGGTCAGGATGAATAAAAAGATGCGTTTCATGGCTTTTTCCGTGGAAGGTCGGTTTAACTTGCTGGGCAGATTTTTTTCAGCAGCAACTCAGGAGGAAATAAGGTGTTTTCAGTCGGAATCAAGGCTTCAGGCTGGGCGGTCAAGCGTGCCTGGAAAAGAGTTGCGCGGCAGGCTTTGGCGATAGCGAATTTTTTCTTCACGCTCTTGACGCTTTACCGGCGGGGGCGAAACACCAGCGGGTCATCATAAAAGGAAACATTTTCGTTTTCCGGCCACCAGCCGGGAATTCCCAGCACCGGCAAGGGTACAAAAGGCTTGGCGGCCAGGCGCGCCGCGCTCAGGTCGTCGGCTACCCAGGCGTCGAGTTCTTGCAGCGACTGCAGCGCGGGCTGCGCCCGGTAAACGTGGGCGGTGATGGGTTTGCGCGGCGAAACTAATTTTTCCAGCAGCGCGTGGCCGAACAGCACCAGCTGCGCCTGCGCCCACAGCGGGCGCAATTCGATGAACAGGCGCGGCCAGTCGCGGGCTTCGAGCGCCTGCCACAGCGGCGGCGGCGCGAGTAAAAAAGCGGCGTTTTCGTCCAGCACCGTCAAGGCGTCGCGCACCGGGCCGCGTGGCGGCGGGGTTGCTGCGGCTGCGGCTCCAGCTCCAGCTCCAGTTTCCTTGACTGTGCCGCTGCCAGTGGTAGCCAGTTCGGCGGCGTGGAGCTGGTTGATTTTGGCCTTGGTCTGGGGAAAGCGCAGCCAGCACAGACCGTTGAAAAAATCGTGCAGATTCTCACGCGTCGGGCATTGGCCGGTCTGGGCCATGTAATGCTCGTAGCCCATGCCGGGCGGCAGGGTGCTTTGCGGCACAAACTCAATACCGGGGCGGCCAGCGCGGCCAACGTGCGGGGCGGCGTTCGGCAGCTCAATGTCGTTTGGCGCCTGCGCCGCCAGCGCGCCGCCCGCCACGCGCTGAGGCACGCGCTGCGCCATGCGCTGTTGCTTGGCCCATTCGCGGTTCAGGGCGCCAGGCAGGTCGGCACCCGCCGCGACGGCCAGCGCCACACGCTGCCCCGAATCGCGCCACGGTGCCAGCCAGGGGCGGCTCCAGTCGATGGGCGGCGAGAGCGGCATGGCGGCTTAAGCCTCCGCTTCGGACGAGGCGGGTATGGGGTTTTCGGGTTTTTTCAGCAGCCGCACTTTGGTGGCTGGCCCGGTGGCGGGCAGCAGTTCAAAATAATCCGGGTACAGACTGAACAGCTCGCCGAGCGGCTTGTCGCCCAGGGCGACGCCGTTTTCTTCCAGCAAAATGGTGAAAGCATTGAGCTGGCGGATGGTGTCGGGCTGCCAGCTGACCGACTTGGCCAAAATGCACTGCAAGGCCGCTTCGTCCTCGGGCGAAGGCGCGGGCATCAGCCGATCTGCATCGGCTTCGGCTTCGGCTTCGGCATCGTGCGGCTCGTTGACTTCATGGGCTGCGTGAGCTGTGTGGATTTCATAAGCTTGATGCGTCTCGTGCGCCTCGTTGACTTCACGGGCCTCGTGGGCTTCGCTAGTCTCGTTAAGCCCGTTAACTTCGTGTGCCTCCTGTGTCTGATGCGCTTCGTAGGCTTCATGCGCTTGGTCAGCCTCGTTCGCTTCGCGGTTCAGGCTGGCGTCGCCGCCATCGCCGCCATCGCCGGGTGCTCCAGCGGCGGCAGGCAACAGGCGAAAGGTCAGCAGCGTCGGCTTGAACGAAGGGCTGAGTTCAAAATAATCCGCGTGCTGGCGCAAAAACTCCGTCGATCTTGTGACGCGCTTGTCAAAAAGCCCGTGCCGCTCCAGCACCGGCACAACGTGACACAGGTGCTGCGGACGCTGACGCAGACCGGGCACAACGTTCAAAATACGCACCACCTCGTCGGGCAAATCGGCATCGGACACCAGAGGCGCTT
>CAIYKK010000602.1 GCA_903926695.1 uncultured Burkholderiales bacterium | reverse complement strand
GCCACGGAAGAAAAATACTTCGAAAACCTTCACTAGATTTTTTATCTTCTACGCTGGACTCTTTTTTTTTGCGCCCCCTACCTGCATTGCGATGCCCCATCTTTGCGAAGAATTGATCTTTCTCCATCTTCTTCCCTTCCCGGAAGTAATCTTTGAGCGACTCTTTCACTTTGGCCTTGGTGCCCTCAAAAATCTTCTTTGATTGGCTGTCGATGTTCGAGAGCATGTCATTCGCTTTTGCAATCGCCTGCTGCTCGGCGTTCTTGACACTCTCTGCATCTTTCATCAAGGCCGTGATCTGTTTTTTCAATTCTGAGGCATTTTTGGAAAGAGCACTTTCGCGGAGCCCCAGAAAATTGTTCAACTTGTCCGCAATGTCAATGAGCTTAGCCGCTGCCGAGTCAATCGCATAGGCTGCTGCCCGTGCATGCGCAGTGCGAACGACGCTTTCTATCGGTTCCTTGAACAGGGAGTCTTCCCAAAGTTTGCTGGCAGCGTCTTGAACTTCTTTCGGGTCTCCGATTTTTGAGTTCCAGCGACGTCCCATCGCCTCTTCGCCGAAGTCAGCAACCCACGCCTCCTTGTCAGGGTCAGGCAGGCGGTTGTGAAGACGCATTTCATGCAATGCTCGATTGGCCAGGTAGGCCCATTTGGAGGAGACGGGAAATACGTCTTCTTTGCGAAATGCCCCTTCCATCAAGCTCGTTGCGACGTAACTTTTGACTGTCTCAGCATCATCGCCGCGGCGGTCCTTCTGGTCAAATTTGTTCACCAGCGCATAAATGCGGCCCTCGGCAACGCTGGCAATATCCTGTAGCTCCCCTCGAACCTCAGCATCGGCGTCGGACTTGAGCTGTGTGTAATCCATGATGGCCAAGACGGCGGAAGCTTTGCTCAATTGTTCTTTGAGCATCTTGCGAAGGTGGGGCTGTCCGGCCTCATTGGGGCCAGGGGTGTCCAGTAGTGTCAGTCGCCCTTTGGATGCTTTCATCTGACGTAGATGGGCAAACTCCACTTCAATCACGGGCATCTCGTGAACTTTATCGTAGTCCTGGAAAGGAAAATCAACCCCGACTTCTTGCGACAAGCGAACGAGATCGTTCAAGCTTTTCAAGAACCAGAAAATTTTCTCAGGCCCAAAGTATTCCGTCTTGAAAGTTGCCTTGTTGCCGATCAAGGTCAGCAACTCTGCCATGTCTGGATTGTCTGACAAACCGCCTAAACTGGCTTTTGCACTCGGATTCGTAAGCACCGAGTGCAACTCTCGCATGAGGTCGTTAATCGGCTTATTGTTGGCAAATTTCAATACCGGATCAATCTGACCCGGCGTGTGTCGAATCAATGTTGGCAATGCAGTCATGGGACGATTGCGATTGGGTAGAACCTCTGTTCCAACAATGGCATTGATCGTGGTGGATTTTCCGGCCTTCATGGTGCCGACGACAGCCAAGACCATTTCCAGGTTTTGAAGCTTTGTCCTCTCTCCTTCGAGGATTTCTACGTACTTGGGAAGCGACGTTTTATCAAATGTTTGCCCATCTCCCTTAAAAGCATCCACAACAATTCCTTGCTGATCCTGCATTTTTTTCAGGCAATCAATCTCAACTTTTAGTAAACGCTGTCCTTCTTCACACAGTAGGTCGATATTTTTTTCGTGCATTTTTTACTTTCAGTTAAAAATCTTGTTACGTGATGTTATACCGTACCACTGACTGGCGGTGTATACGTATTTACTTGACCAGCTTGCCGTTTTCCGTCATCTGCCCGTTGGCGAAGCGGAACACAGTCTTGGTCATATAGGCCTTGTTTTTATCTGCCTCAGAATTAGCCGGTCCCATGAAGCCGTTCATAGTGACAGTGACGGTGCTGGTTTTAGAGTCCATCGACGGATAGATGATGTCCGAGCAGCTGCCAAACTCCGGCGTGGTGCGCAGACCTGCGGCGCTGACGGTGATGAAGCGAAACAGTGCCGGGCAGGCGGTGCCGCCGTTGTCTTGCAGCAGCAGAACGTCAGTCTGGCCGATTTCATAGTTGGCGACGATAGCTAGGCTGCTGTTGCCTTCAATGGCGGGCGCGACGGGCTTGCCCTTGAACAGCAGAAGGTTGTCGTCTTCGCGCACGCTGACAACGCCGAAGCGGGTTTTGAGTTTCTTTTCGTAGCCGAAAACCACGGTGTCCATGCCCACGTCCTTGGCCTGGGTGATTTCCAGCCAGCCCGAGGGGTGGTCCGCAAACTTCAGCGCATCGGTGTTGTCCATGTTGCGCGTGGCCCCTTTGCCAATTTTGCAGAGCATGCCCGGCAGGCAGTTGCCCAAAATGGCCTTGCCGACCGCCGACTGGTTTTTGAACGGATAGCCGATCAAGTCGCCTGACTCGGGGCTGGCGCTGAACAGGGCCGAGTAGGGCGCGCTTTTTTCCAGCACGCCTTTAACGGGTTCAGCGGCGGCGAAGGTCCAGGTGCAAGCGGCCAGACCCAAGATGACAGATGTTTTTTTCACGATAGCTCCTATTTTTTGAAATTAGTATAGTTTTTATTCATTCAAAATCTTCGGCGGAGCAGATGAAATTTTGCCGCTGAAGACCTATGGCCGCTTTCCATCACAAAAGCGCGCCGCCGCCCGACTTTCTACAATAGCGCCCATGAACCCGCTCACCTACACCCGTGCCCCGCAGCTCCCCACCCTTCTGGCGCAACGCATCCTTATTCTCGATGGCGCGATGGGCACCATGATCCAGCGCTTCAAGCTCAATGAAGCCCAGTACCGGGGCGAGCGCTTCAAGGACTTTCACTAGGACGTGAAGGGCAACAACGACCTGCTCAGCCTGACGCGCCCGGACGTGATCCGCGACATCCATGAAGGCTATCTGGCCGCCGGTGCCGACATGATCGAAACCAACACCTTCGGCGCGACCACCGTGGCACAGGCGGATTACGACATGGCCAATCT
>CAIYKK010000601.1 GCA_903926695.1 uncultured Burkholderiales bacterium | reverse complement strand
GCCCATCGTTGCCGATGCCGAAGCCGGTTTTGGCGGCGTCTTGAACGCTTTTGAATTGATGAAGGCCATGATCAAGTCTGGCGCGGCCGGCGTGCATTGGGAAGACCAACTCGCTTCCGTCAAAAAATGCGGTCACATGGGCGGCAAAGTGCTGGTGCCTACCGCTGAAGCCTGCCAGAAACTGATCGCTGCCCGCATGGCTGCCGACGTTTGCGGTGTGCCTACGCTGGTGATCGCCCGTACCGATGCTGAAGCGGCTGACCTGCTGACCTCCGACTACGACGAAAACGACAAGCCATTCCTGACCGGCGAACGCACAGTTGAAGGCTTCTACAAGACCACCAAGGGCATGGACCAGGCTATCAGCCGCGCCGTTGCCTACGCTGAATACGCCGATCTGGTGTGGTGCGAAACCGGCACGCCGGATCTGGAATTCGCCAAGAAGTTTGCTGACGCCGTGCATGCCAAGCACCCCGGCAAGATGCTGGCTTACAACTGCTCGCCATCGTTCAACTGGAAGAAAAACCTGGACGACGCCACCATCGCCAAATTCCAGAAAGAACTCGGCGCGATGGGTTACAAGTACCAGTTCATTACGCTGGCTGGTATCCATTCCATGTGGTACAACATGTTTGATTTGGCCCAAGACTACGTCGCTCGCGGCATGTCGGCTTACGTCGAGAAGGTGCAAGAGCCTGAATTCGCAGCCCGCAGCCGTGGTTACACCTTTGTGTCGCACCAGCAGGAAGTTGGCACCGGCTACTTCGACGAAGTGACCACCGTGATTCAAGGTGGCAAGTCCAGCGTGACCGCGCTGACCGGTTCCACCGAAGAAGAGCAGTTCCACTAATCTGAGGAGCCAGGCCGGGCGGCGTAAAATTACGCCATTCCGGCTTGCCACTTGCAAAGCGCGGCTTTTAGTCCGCGCTTTTTTATTTTTGTTTTTGAAAACCCATGATTCACATCACGCTTCCTGACAGTTCCAAACGCGATTATTCCGGCCCCGTGACGGTGGCCGAAGTGGCGGCGTCCATCGGCACCGGCCTGGCCAAGGCGGCGCTGGGCGGCAAGGTCGATGGCAAGCTGGTCGATACCAGCTTTTTGATCAGCCAGGACAGCGCCTTGTCCATCGTCACCGCCAAGGATGCGGACGGCCTGGCGCTGATTCGCCACAGCGCGGCGCACTTGCTGGCCTACGCGGTCAAGGAGCTGTTTCCCGAAGCGCAGGTGACCATCGGGCCGGTGATTGACAACGGGTTTTTCTACGATTTTTCCTACAAGCGCCCGTTCACGCCCGAAGACCTGATCGCCATCGAAAAGCGCATGGCCGCGCTCGCCGCCAAAGACGAGCCGATCACACGCCGCGTGCTGCCGCGCGACGAGGCGGTGGCGCATTTCAAGGCCATCGGCGAGAACTACAAGGCCGAAATCATCGCCAGCATTCCGGCTGATCAGGATGTGTCGCTGTACCGCGAAGGCGCTTTTGAAGACCTGTGCCGTGGCCCCCACGTCCCGAGCACCGGCAAGCTGAAATTTTTCAAATTGATGAAGGTGGCGGGCGCTTACTGGCGCGGCGACCACCGCAACGAGATGCTGCAGCGCATCTACGGCACCGCTTGGGCCACCAAAGACGACTTGCAGCAATACCTGACCCAGCTCGAAGAAGCCGACAAGCGCGACCACCGCAAGCTGGGCAAGGAACTGGACCTGTTCCACATCGACGAGCATTCGCCCGGACTCGTCTTTTGGCATCCGAAAGGCTGGACGGTCTGGCAGGGCGTCGAGCAGTACATGCGCAAGGTTTACCAGGACAACGGCTACCAGGAAGTCAAAGGCCCGCAGTTGCTGGACAAAACCCTGTGGGAAAAAACCGGCCACTGGGACAAATACCGCGACAACATGTTCACCACCGAGAGCGAAAAGCGTGATTTCGCCCTCAAGCCGATGAACTGCCCCGGCCACATCCTGATTTTTAAACAGGGCATCAAGAGCTACCGCGACCTGCCGCTGCGCTATGGCGAATTCGGCCAGTGCCACCGCAATGAGCCCACCGGCGGCCTGCACGGCATCATGCGCGTGCGCGGCTTCACGCAGGACGACGGCCATATCTTCTGCACAGAACCGCAAATTTTGAAAGAGTGCGTCGATTACACGGCGCTGCTGCAAAAGGTTTATGCCGATTTCGGCTTTAAAAACATCATTTACAAGGTCGCAACCCGACCCGAGGCGCGCATCGGCTCCGATGAAAGCTGGGACCGCGCCGAGAGCGCCCTGATCGAAAGCCTGCGCGCTTCTGGCTGTGAGTTTGAAATTTCACCGGGTGAGGGCGCTTTTTACGGCCCGAAAATCGAATACACGCTCAAGGACGCGATTGGCCGTCAGTGGCAATGCGGCACGATTCAGGTGGATTTCTCCATGCCCGAGCGCCTCGATGCCGAGTATGTCGGTGAAGACGGCGCCCGTCACCGGCCCGTGATGCTGCACCGCGCGATTGTCGGCAGCCTGGAGCGATTCATCGGGATTTTGATTGAAGAACACGCTGGTGCGCTGCCAACTTGGCTGGCACCTGTGCAGGTTTCGGTGCTCAATATCACTGATTCTCAAGCCGATTACGCTAAAGACGTTGCCAAAACGCTGCAGAATCAAGGGCTTAGAGTGAACCTTGACCTGCGCAATGAAAAAATAACGTATAAAATACGCGAGCACGCCTTGCAAAAGCTGCCTTACATCCTTGTCGTTGGTGATAAAGAAAAGGCCGCTGGCGCAGTTGCAGTGCGCGCCCGGGGTAACAAAGACCTTGGTGCAATGTCTCTGGAAGCCTTTGCACTGCAAATTGCTAGCGACATTGCACAAAAAATCTGATTTTTGCCACGCTTGTGGATCAATCGGGTCCAGCCTCTTTGGAACCTGAGTACAGGCTGCTATAGCTTTTATAGCAAATATTGAAGGATTCGCACCATCGCTACAGAATTTCGTGACCGCCGTCACCGTGAAGAACGCAAGCACCGCTTGAACCGTGAAATCATGGCCCCTGAAGTGCGCTTGAGCGGGCCAGAGAACGAGCCGTTGGGCGTTGTCAGCCTGATGGAAGCGCTCCGCTTGGCTGGTGAAGCCGATGTGGACTTGGTTGAAATCTCGCCGACGGCAATGCCGCCGGTGTGCCGCCTCATGGATTACGGCAAGTTCAAGTACGCCGAGCAGAAAAAGGCGGCGGAAGCGAAGTCCAAGCAAAAAGTCATCGAGGTCAAGGAAGTCAAGTTCCGTCCCGGTACCGATGACGGCGACTACAACATCAAGCTGCGCAACATCAAGCGCTTCCTCGAAGACGGCGACAAGTGCAAGATCACCCTGCGTTTTCGCGGCCGCGAAATCACGCACCAGGAACTGGGTTTGGCCCTGCTGGCGCGTATTCGCGATGAACTGGCTGACTTGATTCTGGTCGAGCAATTTCCCAAGCTCGAAGGTCGGCAGATGGTCATGATGATCGCGCCGGGTCG
>CAIYKK010000600.1 GCA_903926695.1 uncultured Burkholderiales bacterium | reverse complement strand
TGCCCGACTCCATCACGTAGCCGCGATTGGCAATGCCCAAGGCGCGGCTGGCGTTTTGCTCGACCAGCAAGACGGTCATGCCCAGCGCGGACACATCGCGCACCACTTCAAAAATTTTATCGACCATGATGGGCGACAGGCCCATAGACGGCTCGTCAAGCAGCAAGACTTTCGGGCGGGTCATCAAGGCCCGGCCCATTGCCAGCATCTGCTGCTCGCCGCCGGACATCGTGCCCGACAGCTGATCCTTGCGCTCGCGCAGGCGCGGAAACAGCTCGAACATCTTTTCAATATCGGCGGCAATCCCGGCGGTGTCGCTGCGGATGTAAGCGCCCATCTGCAGGTTCTCAAGAATCGTCATGCGCGTGAACACGCCCCGGCCCTCGGGCACCATGACCAGCCCATCTTTCACCAAGTCCCAGGCGCCGCGCCCCTTGATGCTTTTGCCCAGATATTCGATGTCGCCGCCGAGAATCGGCAGGCCGCCGGTGATGGCTTTCATCGTCGTGGTTTTGCCCGCGCCGTTGGAGCCGATCAGGGTGACGAGTTCGCCCTCCTGCACTTCCAGATCCACGCCCTTGACGGCCTGAATGCCGCCGTAGGCCACTTTCAGGCCGGTGACTTTGAGTAAGGTGGTTGCCATAGTCGGGGTGTCCTTCAGTGTCCGGCGCCGAGATAGGCGGTGATGACTTTTTCGTTTTTCTGCACTTCGGAGGGCGGGCCTTCGGCAATTTGTTTGCCGTAGTCCAGCACCGTCACGCGGTCGCACAGGCCCATGACCAGCTTCACGTCGTGCTCGATCAGCAAAATCGTGCGGTTGTCTTTGCGGATCTGGTCGATCAGTTCGCGCAATTGGACCTTTTCGGTGGCGTTCATGCCAGCGGCGGGTTCGTCGAGTGCGATCAGTTGCGGGTCGGTGGCGAGGGCGCGGGCGATTTCCAGGCGGCGCTGGTCGCCGTAACTCAGGGTGCGCGCCTTGAAATCAGCGTATTTGCCGATGCCGACGTAGTCGAGTAGCTCCTGGGCGCGCTGGGCAATTTCCGCCTCTTCGCGCTTGAAACTGGGCGTGCGGAACACCGCGCCCAGCAGGCCCGAATGCGTGCGGATGTGGCGGCCCACCATCACGTTTTCCAGCGCCGTCATGTCGGCAAACAGGCGGATGTTTTGAAACGTGCGGGCAATGCCAGCCTTGGCCACTTCATGCACCGCCGTGGGCTGGTAGGGTTTGCCAGCGAGTTCAAAGGTGCCGCCGTCGGGCGTATAGAGGCCGGTCAGCACGTTAAAAAACGTGGTTTTGCCCGCGCCGTTGGGGCCGATCAGACCGTAAACCTGGCCGCGCTCGATGTGGATGCCGACATCGGTCAGCGCCTGCAGCCCGCCAAAACGCTTGGACACGCCGGAGACTTTCAAAATGGTTTCGCTCATGGCCGTATCCTTAAACTTTGGTGGTTTTGGCGAGCGACTTGCCGTGCTCGGGCGAAGGCCACAGGCCGCGCGGACGCAGCAGCATGATGGTGATCATGGCCAGCGCAATCAAGAGCTGGCGCAGGATGGACGAATCCAGCCGCCCGTCAGTCATGGACTGCAGCGGCCCGGCGACGTGGCGCAGCACTTCTTGCCCACAAAGGTGAGGCGGCACGCGGCGGGTTCGACCCCTTCGTTCATGCACAGGTTGGCCATGGCGGTCAAGCACGCGCGCGCTTGGGTGGCGTCGTAGGTGACGAGGCCGGCTTTGACCCACACGATCTCTTGCATATCTTTCGACTGCCCGCCTAGCATCTCAGCGCAGCCCGTGGGGGTCGAGAACCATTGGTCCAAGCACTCTGCGACCTTGCACATGGTGG
>CAIYKK010000599.1 GCA_903926695.1 uncultured Burkholderiales bacterium | reverse complement strand
GGACGGCCATGCCCGACCGCATCGGCTTGCGCCGACTCATTCAGCAAAACGCCTACCTTTCGGACTCCCATAAGGGACGGCGAATTACCGGAGATTTCTGTGCCAGATTCCAACTGCCTGATGTAACCAGTCAGCCTTGGCCGGGCTGAAGACCCTTCAAACACCTGGCGGATTCCAGCGCCCAAAAAAGCACAAAAAAAAGGCTACCTTGCGATAGCCTTGTGAAAGTCCTCTCAGAGAAATTCAGTGTTGATGCCTTTGATTTTTTTGTGGCATCTGTTTTTTTTCTTTCTCCTCTCCTCGCGTCTCCCGACTCCTCAAATTAAATGTTGTGACAGCAACAGGGATAGTGTTACCTCGCTTCGGGTTTTTCGCCATACCTCGAATAGGGGAGAACCCTGTATTTAGCTGTAACCTTTTGTTTCCAGTACAGCTTTTCAGGCGTTCGGGCCGCTCACCGGCAGCTCGACGATAAAGGAAGCGCCGCCGCCGGGGCGCGCTTCGCAGTACACGCATCCCCCGTGGCGCTCGCTGATGGACTTGACCAGCGCCAAGCCCAGCCCGACGCCGCCTTCGCGCTCGCTGGCGCCGGGCAGGCGGTAAAACGGCTCGAAAATGCGCTCCCGCTGGTCAGCGGGCACGCCCGGACCCCGGTCATGCACCTGGATGACGGCGCGCTGGCTGGTGCCGGCACCCAGCAGCGACAGCGCCAGCGTGATGTCACCGTGGCCGTAGCGTCTGGCGTTTTCCAGCAGGTTGCGAATCAGGCGGCGCAGCAGCCGGGGCGAGCCTTGCAGTGTCAGGCTGTGGCCGCTGGCCGTGCCGGTGTCCAGCTCGGCTTGCAGATCGGCGTTGACGCGGGCGCATTCTTCGGCGGCCAGCCCGGTCAGGTCCAGCGTTTCAAACGGCTCGGCGTCGGCCTGGCGGGCGTCGAGGCGGCTGGCGAGCAGGATTTCGTCGATCAGCTGGTCCAGTTCGCTGATGCTGCGCGAGATTTCTGCCTTTTGCTGGCTGGCCAGTGAGGCCGCGCCGCCGCTGGCAGGCGTCGGGGACAGTAGCTCCAGACTCATGCGGATGCGCGCCAGCGGCGAGCGCAACTCGTGCGAGGCGTTGGCCAGCAGCGATTTGTGCGACTCCATCAGCGTTTCGATGCGCTCGGCGGCGTGGTTAAAGCGCTTGGCCAAAAAGGCCACCTCGTCGCGCCCTTCGGCGTTGACGCGCGCCGACAGGTCGCCCGAACCCCAGCGCTCAACGCCGCGCTGCAGGGCTTCGAGCCGCAGTGTCAGGCGCCGCATGATCGGGTAGGCGCCCAGCGCCACGGCAAAGCCGACCAGACCAATCATCCAGCCAAAGCCAAAGGGCGGGCGGCCCCACGCATTGCCGGGCGGGCGCTTGGGCCGTGGCAGCAGCAGGCTTAGGGTCTGGCCGTCTTGAGTGTGTACGTCAAACTCCAAATCGTCGCCGGGATGGCGGTCGGGTTTGGTCTGGGCCATGCCAATGATGCGGCCGTCGGCGTTATATACCAGCACTTCGCGGATCGGCAGCTGCGGCGGATCGCTGCTCAGCCGCCAGGCCGCGCCGACCAGAAACGTCAGCACCACCACCGTGACCACCACGGCCAGCCAGATGCGCAGGTACAGGTGCGAGGTGAAACGGGTCCACATGGCGCGCCTCAATCCTGTTGCTTGGCAAACACATAACCCACGCCGCGCACCGTCAGAATGCGCTTGGGGTCTTTGGCGTCGAGCTCGATGGCGCTGCGGATGCGGCCCATGTGAACGTCAATCGAGCGGTCAAAGGCTTCAAGTTCGCGCCCGCGCACGGCTTCCATGATCTGGTCGCGGCTCAGAACGCGCCCGGCGCGCTCGGCCAGCGTGACCAGCAGGTCGAACTGGTAAGAGGTCAGCTCGCACGGGTTGCCCGCGATTGTCACGGTGCGGGCGTCGCGGTCGATTTCGAGCGAGCCAAAACGCATGATCTTGTGCGTTCCCGCCGCCGCGCCGCTGGCACCGGTTTCGCCGCCCCGGCGCAGCACGGCGCGGATGCGCGCCAGCAGCTCGCGCGGCTCAAAGGGCTTGGGCAAATAATCGTCGGCGCCGATTTCCAGCCCGATGATGCGGTCCATCGGGTCGCCCTTGGCCGTGAGCATCAAAATGGCGGTGCGCGCTTCGCTGCTCTGGGCCTTGATCCGGCGGCACACTTCCAGCCCGTCCATGTCGGGCAGCATCAGGTCGAGAATGACCAGATCGGGCGCATTGGCCTGCAGCGCGGCCAGGCCGCTGGTGCCGTCTGCCGCATGGGCAAAGCCGTAGCCCGACTGGCGCAGGTATTCGCCCACCATCGCGGCCAGGCGGGTGTCGTCTTCAATCATCAAAAGTTGCTGGGTCATGGCCGGTCCTCAAGGGTAAAAAGGTGTGCGCCCACAGGGGCTTTTATTGCTGAAACGGATGGTGCGGCGGGCGCAAGAATTGCGCTTGAAGCGGCTGTAAAGATTCGGTAAATCAGGCGGCGCCTACGTGGCGCGGGCGCTGGGGATTTTTCTTTTTGTCAGCGTCACTTTTCGCCAGCCGGACGAGTCGGGCCAGCCGGACCGGCGGCTGAATGGCTGAATGGCTGAGCGGGTGCGCAGGCCGCCTTCTGGCCGCTGGCGTTAAGGCGCCGGGGTCGCGTTTAATTTCGCAGAGCGCGACGCGAGCGCAATCAGCACCAGCACCGGCACGCCGAGCAGCGCGGTGGCGGTGAAAAAATTGCTATAGCCGAATGCATCGACGAAAGCGCCCGAGTAACCGGCCAGCGTCTTGGGCAGCAGCAGCATCATGGAGCTGAACAGCGCGTACTGGGTCGCCGAATAGTTGATATTGGTCAGACTGGACAAATAAGCGATAAAAGCCGCCGAGGCAATGCCGCTGGAGAGGTTGTCCGCCGAAATCACAAAAATCAGCGAAGTCACATCGTGGCCCCGGCTGCCCAGCCAGGCAAACAGCAGGTTGCTGCCCGCGCTCAAAACCGCGCCCAGCATCAGCACGCGCATCACGCCAAAGCGCATGGCCAGACCGCCGCCGACAAACGCGCCGACCAGCGTCATGATGACGCCGTAAATTTTCGTCACCATCGCCACCTCGTCCTTGGTGTAGCCCATATCGACGTAAAACGGATTGGCCATGATGCCCATCACCACGTCGCTGATGCGGTAAATCGCGATCAAGGCCAAGATCAAGAGCGCCTGCCTGCCGTAGCGGCGCAGGAAGTCGGCAAAGGGCAGGTAAAAAGCATGGTTAAACCAAGTAGCTATCGGCACCAGCGCCGATGGAATCCAGATGCGCAGGCCGCTTCGGGCCAGACCCACGATCAGCAAGCCGTACAGCATTAGCTCCAGCAGGTAGCTTACAAACAATAGCATTGCCATAGAGATGAGTCCTTCGGGGCTGAGATAAGGCAATAGCAACACCAAGTAGTTTGCAAGCAGAGCGCCGCCGAGCAATAGCCAGCCTGGCCCCACTAGATCGAGTCCAAGCAGTAGTCCTGTCGCAAAAAGTACGACGCCGTACAAGGGAATTCCGTTTGCAGCAAAACGCGCATGGGTGGCAGCGATTTCGTGATCGTCGGCTTCACGGGCGCGCAAGGCCGGCTCCGGCGAGAACAGCACCGTCACCACGCCGACGAGCATGGACGCGGCCATCGCCAGATAAGCGGCCTGCCATGCGCCGGGCTGGTAGGCGGCGGCGCCCGCGATTTCCGAGCGTGCGGCAATCCACAGCGCGCCCGCGCCCGACCAGATCATGGCCATGCGGTAGCCGGTCTGGTAGGCGGCGGCCAGCGCGGCCTGGCGTTCAATATTGGCCGACTCGATGCGGTAGGCGTCGAGTGCGATGTCCTGCGTCGCCGAGCCAAAGGCCACGGCCAGCGCGCACCAGATCACCGGCTGCAGCGCCACTTTCGGGTCGGTCAGCGCCATCAGCACCAGCGCCGCGATGATGGTCAGCTGCGCCGCCAGCAGCCAGCTGCGTCGCCGCCCCAGCCAGCGCGTGAGCAGCGGAATCGGCAACCGGTCCACCAGCGGCGCCCAGACCCATTTAAAGCCGTAAGCCAGGCCGACCCAGCTCAGGTAGCCGATGGTGGTGCGGTCAATGCCCGCCTCGCGCAGCCAGAAACTCAGCGTGCCAAACACCAGCAGCAGCGGCAGCCCGGCGGAAAAACCCAGCGCCAGCATACGCAGCGTGGCCGCCTCCAGATAGACGCGCCAGACCTCGCGCCAGCCGGGCTTGGCGGGCGGCGTGGCCTCTGCGGGTGGAAGGGAAGAAAATTTGTCCGGCATGATTTCAGTTTCGCGGCTATTCATTTCTGGCTATTATTG
>CAIYKK010000598.1 GCA_903926695.1 uncultured Burkholderiales bacterium | reverse complement strand
AGAAGCGCCACCTCGCTGCCGCTGGTGCCCCAGCAGTTGAAAGAATTGCGGGCGCAGGGCGTGGCGGTGCAGTCGCTGTTCCTCGACGCCAGCGCCGACACGCTGGTGCGGCGCTTTTCCGAGACGCGCCGCTTTCATCCGCTGTCGCGCATCGACGCCACCGACCAGCACCGTGCACTGATCGACGCCATTGAACTGGAGCGCAACCTGCTGGCCGAAATGCGCGAGCAGGCGCATGTGATTGACACCAGCATGATCCGCTCGTCGCAGTTGCAGGGTTATGTCAAGTCGCTGATCAGCAAGCCTAGGCGCCAGCTGACGCTGGTGTTTGAGTCTTTTGGCTTCAAGCGCGGCGTGCCGCTGGACGCCGACTATGTGTTTGATGTGCGCATGCTGCCCAATCCGCACTACGAAACCGAGCTGCGCCCGCTCACCGGCATGGACGCGCCCGTGGCCGACTACCTGCGCGAACACGCGGAGGTCGAAGACATGTTCAAGGACATTGAAAAATTCCTCACCCGCTGGCTGAAGGCGCTGGTGCGCGACCACCGCAGTTATGTCACCGTCGCCATTGGCTGCACCGGCGGGCAGCACCGCTCGGTGTATCTGGTCGAGACGCTGGCGGCAGCTTTCAGCCAGAACTGGTCCACGCTCAAGCGCCACCGCGAACTCGATGGGCTGGCCACAGGACACGCCAGAAGCTAAAAAATCAGCCGGGCTGGCTCATGCAGGTTCGCGCAGCAGCAGCTTGCGAATCGGCGCGGGCAGGCCCAAGCCGGGCCAGTCTGCCGGGCTGAACCACGCGCCCGGACGGGCATCCGGTGCCATCGCTTCAGGCAGCGCCTGATCGTTCCCGAAGCCTGCAATCCACGGCGCGAGGTGCAAATCCTTGTGCGTCAGCACATGCACAAAATGCGGCAAAGCCTGCAGCCGTCCATCAAGGTTTTCGGGCAGGGCCGCGTGAAGCGCCGCGTCGCTGTCAAACACCGGCAGACAATACAGCGCGCCCCAGATGCCCGCGCTGGGACGCTTTTCCAGCCACACCGAGCCGTCGGGCCGCTGCGCCCACAGCAGACTCAGCGCCTGGGCGCTGCGCTTGAGCTTTTTGGTTTTGACCGGGTATTTTTCCGGCTCGCCGCTGGCACGGCCCGCGCATAGCGTCTGCACCGGGCACAGCAGGCATTGCGGCTGGCGGCTGGCGCAGACCGTAGCGCCCAAATCCATCAACCCCTGCGTGTAGCGCGGCATGGCGGCGGGCACATCCTGCGTCGGCAGCAGGTCTGTCGCCAGATTCCAGAGCGCTTTTTCGTTCGCGCTTTCGGACAGATCGCCCGCAAAGCCCAGCACCCGCGTCAGCACCCGTTTGACGTTGCCGTCCAGAATCGCCACGCGCTCCCCAAAGCAAAACGAAGCCACCGCCGCCGCCGTCGAGCGCCCAATGCCGGGCAGCGTCTGCAACTGCAGCGCCGAGCGTGGAAACTGCCCGCCATGCAGCGCCACCACGTCCTGCGCGCAGCGGTGCAGATTGCGGGCACGGCTGTAGTAGCCCAAGCCACTCCACAGCCCCAGCACCTCGTCCTGCGACGCGGCGGCCAGTTCGGCCACCGTGGGAAAGCGCTGCAAAAAGCGGGCGTAATAGTCCAGCACCGTGGTGACCTGCGTCTGCTGAAGCATGATTTCGGACAGCCAGACGCGGTACGGGTCGCGGGTGTTTTGCCAGGGCAGATTGCTGCGCCCGTGGGTCTGCTGCCAGCGGACGATTTCTCCGGCAAACGCGGTCGGAAGGGCGGACTTTTCCGGCGGCAGAGCGGTCAAGCGTCAGGCCGCCTGCGTCAACGCATCCACGCTGGCCTCATCCTCGGCGCGGGCCGCAGGCGGCAGGCGCATGAAAGGCGAGGTCAGCTCCATCAATTTGGCTTCGAGCGCGTTGAGCGAAGTTTCCTGCTCCTCGATTTCGCCGATGCGCTCATCGAGGCCCTGGGCGGCCTGCTGGATGCGCTCGATGGCTTCCAGACGGCGCCCAAAGTTGCGGCGGCGCTCGCGCAGTTGCGCGTCCAGTTGGGACGAGGCCGACTTGTTCCAGAGCTCGACCTCGTTCAGCGCCGACTCGAACACCACGCGCAGGCGCGTGCCCAGCGCCCGCACCAGCCGCTCGGAAAACGCGGCCTGGGACAGCTTGAACACATTGCCCAGCCCGAGGTACTGCAAATGACTGCGCTCTATCAGGTTGAGATCGTCCTTGTAGCGCAAGACATCGGGCTGCTTGGGCGCTTGCAGCGAAAAATTGAACTCAGAATTTATTTGCCGGAACGACGAGTTCAGCATGACCTGTATTTCGCCGATCAGCACCTGGACGTTTTTAAGCACCTGGCGCAGTTGCGCGAAGGTTTGCCCGTAGGTTTTTTTCAGGCGCAGCTTGATGCCGGGCTGCTTGAGCGCGGTGATCAGCTCGGCCAGCTCGGCCTTCAGCGTGGGCGTGCTCAGCAAAGTGACCACTTCACGCAGTTGCTTGAGGTGAACCGAGCGCACCGCGTAGATGCGCGCACCGCTGGCGTCGAACTCGGCCTGCTCCTGCTCGATGCGCAGGCGCATCTGCTTGATAACAGAGATATTCTTGCCGCGCAGGCCGCGCAACTCCATCATTTGCTCGGCCAGATCGCGTCGGCGCACATGGATGGAGCGCACCGCTTCGGTGCGCAGTTCGACAATTCCAGCGGTCACTGCCGTCTGCAGGATTTTCTGGCGCTGCCCCATCACGCCGTGGCCCAGAGCCAGCTCCAGCCCCGGCAGCTGGCTGGCCTGCAGCAGTGCCTGGTCGCCGTTGACCTTGGCCACCAGCCCCTTTTGGGCCGACACCGGAATGACCCGCTCCAGCGGCAGGCCCAGTATCTCGGCCGAATTGACCCGCTGGCGCTGGATTTGCGCCTGCATTTGCTCGGGCGTGCTCAACTCATCCCACAGGGTGTCGATTTTGTTGAGCACCACCAGCCGGGTGTCGGCTCCTTCGGGCGGAATCATCAGGTGTTCGCGCCAGATGGTCAGATCAGACTTGGTCACGCCCGTGTCGGCGCCCAAAATAAACACGACCGCATGCGCCTGGGGAATCAGGCTGACCGTCAACTCGGGCTCGGCGCCGATGGCGTTCAGGCCCGGCGTGTCCAGAATGACCAGCCCCTGCCGCAGCAGCGGGTGCGCAATGTTGATCAGCGCGTGGCGCCATTTGGGCACCTCGACCAGGCCGTCCTGGCCGATGGGCGGGTTGTCGTCGGGCTGGTTGTCGTTCCAGAAACCCAGAGCGCGGGCGTCATCCTGGGTGACGTAGCAGACTTCGGCGACTTTTTCCATCATCTGCGCCAGCTGTGCCGGATCGTTCACATCCAGATCGACCTGAACCCACTTTTCGGGTGCCTTGCGCCACTCCATGAGCGCTTGGGCTTCGAGGCGGCTTTCGATGGGCAGCAGGCGCAGGCAGGGCGGCACGTCGGCGTCATAGCCCAGCTCGGTCGGGCACATGGTGGTGCGCCCGGCGGTCGCGGGCATGATGCGGCGTCCGTAACCGGCAAAAAAGATGGCGTTGATCAGCTCGGATTTGCCGCGCGAGAATTCGGCGACAAACGCCACCATCACCTTGTCGGCGCGCACCTGGGATTCGAGCTGGCGCAGCCGTTCCTCGACGGCGGCGTTCATCAGGTCATGGTCTCTCATCCATTCAGCGAGCATTTTCAGGTTAAGTGCAAACTCGCGTCGCCATGCGCCGTGCTGATCAAATTGTTGGTTGAAAGACATGCTCTGCTGTAAAAATAGTGTCAGCCAATATAGCACCGGGCACCGCAATCACCAATGCGCGGGCGGCCAAGTGGTCAGGGTTTCTGACAGGCGGCGCAATAAAAAGTTGAACGCTGGCCTTGGCGGATGATTTTGACAGGTGCGGCGCATATTTTGCAGGGCAAGCCGGCCCGCCCGTACACCATCGCCGCGAGCTGAAAATGGCCCGCCTCGCCCTGGGCGTTGGAAAAATCCCTCAGCGTGCTGCCGCCTTGGGCCACGGCCTGCGCCAGCACCTGCCCGATGGCGCGGTGCAGCAGGGCCGCACGCGGCCGGCTGATGCTGCAGGCTTTGGTCGTGGGCCGGATGCCCGCCAGAAACAGCACTTCGCTGGCGTAAATATTTCCCACGCCCACCACCACCTGCCCGGCGAGCAAGACTTGTTTGATGGCCGTCTTGCGCGCCTTGAGCGCCTGGTGAAACAGCGTGGCATCAAAAGCGCCGCCCAGCGGCTCCACGCCCAGACGGCCCAGCAGCTTTTGCGCCACCGGATCGCTCTCGGACGCGGCGTAAACGGCGGCGCCGAAGCGCCTCGGGTCATGCAGGCGCAAGGTGCCTTGGCTGGTTACCAAGTCAAAATGATCATGCTTGCCCTCTGGCGCCAGGTTCGCGCCAAAAATCACGCTGCCCGACATGCCCAAGTGCATCAATAGCAGCCCTTCGCTCAAGTCGAGCAGCAGGTATTTGCCCCGGCGCCGCACCGCCAGCACCTGCCGCCCCGCCAGCGCCTGCGGCTCGCAGCCCAGCGGCCAGCGCAGCGGCTTGCCCAGACGGAGGGATTCAATGTGCGCACCGGCAATGCGCCCGGCAAAGCTCAGGCGGGTGACTTCAACTTCGGGCAATTCAGGCATGGGGAATTTCCAGGTCGGACAAAGGGGCAGCGCGCCAGACAAGGCCCGCAAAGACAAAGCCTCACACAAAGCCGGGGCTGGGCCTGGACGCATCTATTATCATGGCCGAATGAAGAAACATCTTGGCCTTGTATTGGCTGGCCTATGGCTGGTCGCTGCGCCAGCGGGAGCGCAGACTTCCCCCCTATCCGCCAAGCCCTCGGGACTGGCCCAGGCGCAGGCGGCGCAAAAAGCGGCGCCGGTGTCGCAGCTTGATAGCCGCCTGTTTTACGAGCTGCTACTGGGCGAGCTGACCGTCCAGGAGGGCGAACCGGCCACGGGCTTTGCCCTGATGCTCAACGCCGCCCGCAAAACCGGCGACGCCCAGCTCTACCAGCGCGCCACCGACATCGCCCTGCAGGCGCGCGCCGGCGATGACGCACTGCAGGCCACCCGCGCCTGGAAGCAGGCCATGCCGACCTCGCGCGAGGCCAACCGCTACCTGTTGCAGATTCTGATCGCGCTCAACCGCGTGGCCGAAACAGCCGATCCGCTCAAAACCGAAATCCGCATGGCGCCGTCAAGCGAGCGCTTGGCCGTCATCAACGCCGTGCCGCAGGCCTACGCTCGCGCCAGCGACAAAAAACTGGCCGCAGCGGTGGTTGAAGGCGCTCTGGCCGATTACCTCAAGCCGCCCGCCACCGCCAGCGCCACCTGGACCAGCGTGGCGCGCATGCGCTCGGCTGCAGGCGATCTGGCGGGCGCGCTCCAGGCCGCCCAGCGCGGCCAGAGCGCCGACGCGCACGCCGAAGGCCCGGCCATCATGGCGCTCGAACTGATGGACGCCAAGCAACCCGACGCCGAAAAACTGGTCCAGAACTACCTCAAAGAACCCGCCGCCCTGCCCGAGTTGCGCATGGCCTATGCCCGCGCCCTGCTGGATGCACAGCGCTATGCCGAAGCCAGCGTCCAGCTCAAGACGCTGACGCACGACAAGCCCGCGCTGGCCGACAGCTGGCTGATTCTGGGCACCCTGCAGCTGCAGGACAACCAGTTGGCCGACGCCCAGACATCGCTGGAGCGTTTCATTTCGCTGGCTCGCCAGCAAGCCACGCCAGACGAACCCCATCGCGGCCTGGACCAGGCTTACCTGGCCCTGTCCGAGCTGGCCGAAAAGCGCAAAGACTATGCGGGGGCCGAAAACTGGCTCAAGAAGATTGAAAACGCCTCGGTGCTGATTCCCGCGCAGGCCAGGCGCGCTTCCATTCTGGCCAGCCAGGGCAAGCTCGAACAGGGCCGCCAGCTGATCCGCCAGCTGCCCGAGCGCACGCCCGAGGACGCCCGGCTCAAGCTCAACGCCGAAATCGGCCTGCTGCGCGAGTTCAAGCAGTACCAGCCCGCCTACACGCTGCTGGCCCAAGCGCTGGCAGCCACGCCCGAAGACGCCGACCTGCTGTACGAGCAGTCCATGCTCGCCGAAAAGCTGAATCGATTAGATGAAATGGAGCGCCTGCTGCGCCAGGTCATCGCGCTCAAGCCCGACTACCATCACGCCTACAACGCCCTGGGCTACGCCCTCGCAGATCGCAACAGCCGCCTGCCCGAAGCGCGCGAGCTGATCCGCAAAGCGCTCAGCTACGCGCCCGCCGACCCCTTCATTCAGGACAGCCTGGGCTGGGTGGAATTCCGCATGGGCCACGCCGCCGAGGCGCTGCAGATTCTGGAAACGGCCTACCGGGCCAGGCCCGACACGGAAATCGCCGCCCACTACGGCGAAGTCCTTTGGAGCATGGGCCAGCGCGAGCGCGCCGCCGCCATCTGGAAAGAAGGCCGCCAGCTCAACCCCAGCAACGAAGCCCTGCTTGAAACGCTCAAACGCCTGCGGGTCACGCTCTGAAGCCGGGAGTCGCCTTGTTGTTTGTCGCCCCGCTGCGCCCCGCCCTGATTGCTGGCTGTCTGCTGGCTGCTTCTTTGCTAGCAGGCTGCGCCCGCCCGCCTGCAGCCACCCGCGTGAGCGGTGCCCCCGACTTCTGGAGCGGGCGCCTCAGCCTGCAAGTGCAAAGCGAGCCAGCCCAGTCCTTTTCAGCTGGTTTTGAGCTAAAAGGCCAGCCCGAGCGCGGCGAACTGACCTTGATCAGCCCGCTGGGCAATGTGCTGGGCGTGCTGCGCTGGTCGCCCTCCGAGGCGGTGCTGGACTCCGGCGGTAGCCAAACCCAGCGCTTTGAATCGGTCGATGCCTTGATGGCCCATGCCACCGGCGCCGCCGTGCCGCTGAGCGCGCTGTTTGCCTGGCTGCAGGGCGACAATGCCAGCGTCAGCGGCTGGACAGCCGACCTGTCGCGGCGCAGCGAAGGCCGTATTCTGGCCAAAAGAGTCCAGCCCGAGCCGCAGGCCGATCTTCGCGTCGTGCTGGACCAGTAACACCACAACTGCGCCACCCGCACACAATCGGCGCTCTCCGAAAAAATCGGGCGCCTGACGCGGCACTGACCGATTTCACCGTTTTTCAAATGCCTACAGCCGTGACCCGCCCAGCCCATTCCAGCCGACCGCTCAAAGCCCTGTACGACGTACCGGCCCCTGCCAAACTCAACCTTTTTTTGCACATCACCGGGCGCAGGCCCGACGGCTACCATCTGCTGCAGTCCGTTTTTATGCTGATCGACTGGTGCGACACGCTGCATTTTGAACTGCGCACCGATGGGCAGATCAGCCGTGCCGACCTGCCCGCTGCAACCGATAACACAGCGCCAGCCCTGCCCGCCGACGACCTGACGGTGCGTGCCGCCCGCGCCCTGCAAGCGGCCTGCGGCACCCCGCTGGGCGTTCATATCACGCTGGAAAAACGCATCCCGTCGCAGGCCGGCATGGGCGGCGGCTCGTCCGATGCGGCCAGCTGCCTGCTGGCGCTGCAGCGCCTATGGGGCGTGTACTTGCCGCCGGAAAAACTGCGCGCCCTGGCCCTGACGCTGGGCGCGGACGTGCCGTTTTTTCTCTGCGGCTCGCACGCTTGGGTCGAAGGCATTGGCGAAAAAATCACGCCCCTGCGCCTGCCGCCAGCGAGCTTTCTGGTCGTCAAACCCGAAGCGGGGCTGTCAACCCAAAGTATTTTTGGCGCATCTTCCTTAAAACGCGATACAGATACTGCTACAATGCTAGACTTTGCTGCACATGCAGAAGGTCAGGTTTTTAAATTTGGCCATAACGACTTGCAGCCGGTCGCCCAAGCACTTTGCCCCGAAATCAGCGAATCACTCGATTGGCTGAAAACGCAAAAACTTCATGGGCGCATGACCGGTTCTGGAAGCTCTGTATTTGCACAGGTTTGTCCTGAAGCTGATTTTTCAGAAGCTCGAAGCAGCTGGAAAATTCGCAAATGCAAAAATTTGGAGGCGCATCCTCTGGCTGATTGGTAATCAATCATGGTTTAGAATATGCCTCCAAGCGACGATTAATAGGTTGATTGTTGGCAACAACAATTATCCTGTGTAGGGGTGTCGCCAAGCTGGTTAAGGCACCGGATTTTGATTCCGGCATTCGCAGGTTCGAATCCTTCCACCCCTGCCAAATTTTGAGAAGCTGCCCGGTGCAGCTCTCTGTTGGCTACCCACCCGCATGATGCATATCTGCGGGACTTTCAGACCCGCTGTGGCGGGTCTGCTTGTTTGGGGACTGTTTATGCAACAGGCTTCCCCATGCGTTTTTTTGCTTTCCTAAAAATTTCAGCCACTTTTCAAATCCGATAGCAGCTGGGCTCTCACATGCAAACGCACCAACCCGACCAACCCGACTTCCTGGTTTTCACCGGCAATGCCAATCCGAGCATGGCCCTTGAAATTACCCAACACCTTGGCACAACACTGGGCGCAGCCCATGTGGGCTGCTTTTCCGACGGCGAAGTCACCGTCGAAATCCAGCAGAACGTGCGCAGCCGCGACGTGTTTGTGGTGCAGTCCACCTGCGTTCCCACCAACGACAACCTGATGGAATTGCTCATCATGGTTGACGCGCTCAAACGCTCGTCGGCCGAGCGCATCACCGCCGTGATTCCATATTTTGGCTACGCACGCCAGGACCGCCGCCCGCGTTCAGCCCGCGTGCCCATCACGGCCAAAGTCGTGGCCAACATGCTGCAAGCCGTCGGCGTCACCAGCGTGCTGACAATGGATTTGCATGCCGACCAGATTCAGGGCTTTTTTGACATCCCCGTGGACAACATCTACGCCTCCCCCGTGCTGCTGGGCGACTTGCGCCAGAAAAACTACGCCGACCTGATGGTGGTTTCGCCCGATGTCGGCGGCGTGGTGCGCGCCCGCGCGCTGGCCAAGCAGCTCGGCTGCGACATGGCCATCATCGACAAGCGCCGCCCCCGCGCCAATGTCTCCGAAGTCATGCATGTGATCGGCGACATTGACGGACGCAACTGCGTCATCATGGACGACATGATCGACACCGCCGGCACGCTGGTCAAGGCCGCTGAGGTGCTCAAAGAGCGCGGTGCCAAGAAGGTCTATGCCTACTGCACGCACCCGATTTTTTCCGGCCCCGCCATTGAGCGCCTGACCAACGGCGGCGCGCTTGATGAAGTGGTGGTGACGAACACCATTCCACTGAGCCAGAACGCCAGGGCCTGCAAAAAGATCCGCCAGCTCTCCGTGGCCCCGCTGATCGCTGAAACCATGCAGCGCATCGCCAAGGGAGAGTCGGTCATGAGTTTGTTTTCGGACCAGGAACAAAATTTGTTCTGAGCTGAAGCAAAAAAGTCGGCTGCCCAGCGTAAGACGCCACGAAGTCTTTTCAAGCTGGAGCAGCCTTTTTGATATCAGGGCGTACTGGTCGCGGTTTGCCCGTTTTGGAGAAGATTATGAAATTTGTCGCTTTTGAGCGCGCACTGCAGGGCACGGGTGCGAGCCGCCGTCTCCGCATCACCGGCCGCACACCCGGTATCGTCTATGGTGGCGAAGCCACCCCCATCCTGATCGAAATCGATCACAACGCCCTGTGGCACGCCATCAAGAAAGAAGCTTTCCACGGCTCCATCCTGACGATGGAACTGGGCGGTGCAGAACACAAGGTTCTGCTGCGTGACCTGCAAATGCACCCGTACAAGCAGCAAATCCAGCATATCGACTTCCAGCGCGTCGAAGCCCGCACCCGCATGACCGTCAAGGTTCCGCTGCATTACAGCGGCGAAGCAGAGTCCCCAGCCGTCAAGGCCGAGAACTGCCTGGTCAACCATGTGGTGACCGAGCTGACCCTGTCCTGCTTCCCAGCTGACATTCCTGAATTCATCGCCGTCGATCTGAGCGGTCTGAAGAAGGGTGCTCCGCTGCACGTCAAGGACATCACCCTGCCAAAGGATGTGAAGTTCGTCGTCAAGGGCCAGGTCAACCCGGTTCTGGTGTCGATCACGCCTATCGTCATCGAAGAAGTTGTCGCTGCCCCTGTGGTTGAAGCCAAGGGCAAGGGCAAGGCAGGCGCCAAGCCAGCCGCCAAGCCAGCTGCTGCCGCCGCCAAACCCGCTGCCAAGAAGTAATTTGCCGCCTGCGGCCCGAACGGCTCTTATCCTCTTGCGGGGGTAAGAGCCGTTTTTCATGGGCGCTCGCTTCTGCTACGCTGGCTTTTTTCTTTTTTCAATACGCGTCAACCACCCCGACCTAAAGGCCGGGGCTTGAAGTCGAAAGACAGCGAGCCAGGTTGAAACAGGGAAAGCGGTAACCAGCCCGCTACGTCAGTAATGGGTCGTTCAGACGCACCAGCAAATGCTTCCTCAGT
>CAIYKK010000597.1 GCA_903926695.1 uncultured Burkholderiales bacterium | reverse complement strand
CGCTGGCGGCAAACCAGGTGCGCCACGGCTCCAGCGGCGAGCGCAGCAGGCTTTCGCCTTCGAGGTCTTCGGCGTTTTCAAACGGGCCGTGCTCGCGCACAAAGCTGGGCGAAGCCAGCGGCGTCACCTCGTCGTTGAGCAGGCAGACGTGCTCCAGATCGGCGTAGCGCCCGGTGCCAAAACGCACAATCAAATCCGAATCTTCCGCCACCACGTCCAGCAGCGGAATCGACACCTGCAGCGTCAAATCAATCTCGGGATACGCGTCGGTGAACTGGCGCAGGCGCGGAATCAGCATGGAGCGCGCAAACGTCGGCGTGACGGCCAGGCGCAGTTTGCGTTTGCCCGGCGTGGCGCTCTGGCCCGCCGTGCCGGGAAATTTTTGCAGCGTCGCCAGCCCTTCGCGCACATGGGCGAGGTATTCGCTGCCTTCCGTCGTCAGCGAAAAATCGGCCCGGCCAAACAGTTTGGTGCCGATGATTTGCTCCAGCTGCTTGACGCGGTGGCTCACGGCGCTGGGCGTGACACATAACTCTTCCGCCGACTGGGTCACGCTGCGTAGTCGCGCCAGCGCCTCGAACGTCAGCAGGCACTGAATGGGCGGGATGCGTTTGGCCGCGCCGCCGGGCGCGGGGTAGTTGTCTGCCGAGGCGTTGCTTCTGGCGGGGCGGGGCAGGGCGTTGGAAGGCGGCTCGGCGGGGTTCATGGCGTGCCTATTTAAAAATCACGGTTTTGTGGCCGTTGAGCAGCACGCGCCGTTCGCTGTGCCACTTCACGGCTCTGGCCAGCACCTGGCTTTCGGTGTCGCGGCCCATCGCGGTCAGGTCTTCGACGGTTTTGCTGTGGTCGGCTCTGGCCACGTCCTGCTCAATGATCGGGCCTTCGTCCAGATCGGCGGTGACGTAGTGGGCGGTCGCGCCTATCAGTTTCACGCCCCGGTCATGCGCCTGGTAATAAGGCTTGGCACCCTTGAAGCTGGGCAAAAACGAATGGTGGATGTTGATAGCGCGCCCGGCCAGCTTGCCGCACAGCTCGTTGGACAAAATCTGCATGTAACGCGCCAGCACGACCAGCTCGGCACCTTCGGCTTCGATGATCTCAAACTGGCGCGCTTCCACTTGCGCCTTGGTCGCGGCAGTCACGGGCAGGTGATGAAACGGGATGTTGTAGCTGGCCGCAAGCTGGTAAAAGTCGCGATGATTTGAAATGATGGCGCGCACGTCCAGCGGCAGCAGGCCGGACTTGCAGCGAAACAGCAGGTCGTTCAGGCAATGGCCTTCCTTGCTGACCAGAATCACCGTCGGCATGGGCTGCGTGGTGGCGTGCAGTTTCCAGCTCATCTGGAACGGCTCGGCAAAGGTTTTCAGGCGGCTGGAGAGATCTTCGTGTGTGAGTTGATCGCAGGCAAACTGCACCCGCATGAAAAACAGGCCGGTGCCGGGGTCGTTGTACTGCGCGGCTTCTTCAATGTTGCCGCCGTGCTCAAACAGAAAGCCGGAGACGGCATGGACAATGCCCCGGCGATCCGGGCACGAGAGGGTCAAAACATAAGCGTGGTTCATAGGGCGTGAATTGTGGCACTCCTTTGGCGGCGCGTCAGGAATGCCAGAATGGTGGCCCACACGCAGGAGATTTGATGACGTATCCGACTTTCAACATGGACCACCACTGGTTGCCGTTCACGCCGAACCGCAGTTTTCAGCAAGACCCGCGCATTTTTGTCGCCGCCGAGGGCATGCACTTCACGACGCACGACGGGCGGCAGGTGATCGACGGCATTTCCAGCCTGTGGTGCGTGGCCGCTGGCCACAACCGCCGCGAGATCAACGAAGCCATCAAGCGCCAACTCGACACGCTGGACTACGCCACCGCGTTTAATGCCAGCAACGACCAGGCGTTCAAAGCCGCCGAGATGATCGCCGCGATGGCACCGGGCGATTTGAACAAGGTGCTGTTTTGCAACTCCGGCTCGGAGGCGGCGGACACGTCGCTGAAAGTCGCGCTGGCGTATCACCGGGCGCGTGGCGAGGGCCACCGCAATGTGTTTATCGGGCGCGAGCGCGGCTACCACGGCGTGGGGTTTGGCGGCATGAGCGTGGGCGGCATTCCTGCCAACCGCAAGGTGTTCGGCACGGCGCTGCTGCCGCGTGTGGACCACATGCGTTTTATCCACGACCCGGTGAATCACGCCTACATCCACGGCGTCGAGCCGGAGTGGAGCGAAGACCTGCTGCTGGAGCTGGAAAACCGCATCCTGCCGCTGCACGACCCAAGCAATGTCGCCGCCGTGATCGTCGAGCCGGTGGCGGGCAGCGCGGGCTGGTATCTGCCGCCCAAAGGCTACTTAAAACGCCTGCGCGAAATTTGCGACAAGCACGGCATTTTGCTGATTTTTGACGAGGTGATCACCGGCTTTGGCCGCCTGGGCACAAACTTCGGCGCGGACTATTACGGCGTCGTGCCCGACATGCTGAACTTTGCCAAATGCGTGACCAACGGCGTGATTCCGCTGGGCGGCGTGGTGTGTTCAGACCGGATTTACAACGCGATGATGGCCGCCAACGCCAGCAGTTCGGAGTACGCGATTGAATTTTTCCACGGTTACACCTACTCGGGCCATCCGGTGGCCTGCGCGGCGGCGATTGCCACGCTGGAGCTGTTCAAACGTGACAATTTGTTCGAGCGCGCCGCTGACATGGGCAAGGTGCTGGGCGATGCGATGCACGACGCTTTAAAAGGACTGCCCAACGTGATCGGCATTCGCAGCTTGGGGCTGGCGGGCGCGGTGGAGCTGGCTCCAGCGCCGGGCGCGCCGGGCAAGCGCGGCTACGAGATTTTTATGGACTGCTTCCGCCACGGCGTGATGGTGCGCGCAGCGGGCGACTCCGTGGTGCTTTGCCCGCCCTACATTGTGGAAAAAGAGCACATCGAGCGCATCGTGACGGTGCTGGCGGACGCAATCCGCAAGTGCGTTTGAAGGCGGGGGCTGGTTATTGCTTTTTGGCCAGGAGCTTTTGCTGCAGCTCGGCGCAATGGTCTCTGGCGGGCAGCGCTGGCGTGGTCCAGGTGGCGTCGAAGGCGGCCTGCGGGCCGTCTTCGCTGTCATTGAGGGCGTGCAGGTTGACGGTTTTGATCTTGAGGCCGTTACGCAGGTGCAGCGGCACGCCCAGGCCGCGGTCCACATGGCCGTTGCCCGCCAGCAGCACCACCACCATGCCGGGCATGGCCATCTGGTGAACCGTGTCGGCCATCGTGATGTCTCTGGCAATCTGGATGCGCGTCATGCGCGTGACCTTGTCTTCGGGCAGCAGGTTGCAGTGGCCGATGCGCACGGCTTGTTGCAGGCCTTTGAGCGTCGGGCCGGGCAGGCGCGCATCCAGCGTGCGGTCGCCGATGCTGTCTTGGAACTGGCTGCGCGGCAGGTTCGCGCCCAGCACGGGCACATCCTCGCGCACGGCGGTCATGACGACGGCTTCGTAGTTGGCCCAGGGCCATCTTTTTTCATTCCAATGCAGCGCTTCGCGGACCTGAGCGGCGCTGGCTTCGGGCGTGAGGTCAGCGGTACTGGTGCCGACTTCGGCCATTTCGAGCGCCACGGCGGCCAGCACGTCGCGCTTGGCCAGGATGGAAATGACCTGCTGCGCCAGCTGCTGGTGTTCTTTGGCGTCGTGCTGTTCACCCACGAGCAGCACATCGGCGGGCAGCAGCGCATCGAGCCGGGAGGCGGTCTGGGCGGCTGCGTTGCCAGCGGAAGGGGCGACAGGCTGCGGCGCATCGGCAGCACCAGCGCAGGTCGCGGCCAGCGCCAGCACGGCTGCATAAAACCAGCCGCTGACGACAGGGCGGACGAGCGCAGCGGGCCGCAAAAACCTGGAAAAAGTGAAAGTCGAGGGCATGACGGAAAGGCTGGAGCGTTGGGTTTTGCGCTGGATGGGTGAGTTCAAGGTAATCAGTCAGGTTGGCGTGCGGTGTGAAGCCTGCCGAACCGTGAACCGTGTCAGTGCAGGGAAATCGGCGTGGTGGCCAGGCCACTGTAGCCTTCAAGCGTGTCTTCCACCTCTTCCTGGGTGGGCGTGTTCTGCGCCCAGGCGCTCAGGCGCTGTTGAAACAACTCGGCCCATGAGCCGTCGAGATAAACCTCTTTTCCCGAACGCTTGTCCACAATTTCAAAGCCGTGACGCGCCAGCTCAGGGGTGAGCGGGGCCGGGCTCGACGCCTGCGGTGCATTCGCATGAATCTGCACCACCACAAAAGAGTCTGAGTCGTAAAGCAGTTGCATTGAGTTCTCCTTTTGAGACTAGATAGCAATGATGGTGCCAAGTTCAATGGGACAGGCTTTCTGGCTGCGCAAGTCGTGATAAAAGTCCGGCTTTGTAAATAAATGTTCTTTGTGTGTGGCTGGACAGCGACGCTCAGCCGTCAGGGGCGGCTGATAGAGCTGAGTTGCTGATCGACAAAATCGCCATTGGTCTGGGTGATTTTGTTGCGCACGGGCAGGTAGCCCAGCGAGGGCGCGTACCACACGTCGAGCTGCTGGTCGCGCTCATGGCGCAGCTGGCGCGACACCTTGATGGCCGCCAGCTGGCCGAAAGGCAGCCTGAGCGTTTCTTCGCCTTCGATGCGAAATGTCCAGATTTCCGCATCGCGTGGCCCCACGGTGTACACCGAAATGGTCGATCCTGGCGGAAACCCCGCCGGGTTGCCCGCCAGCATACCGCCCAATTGAATAAAAACGCTGGCGCGGTCTTGCCCGCCCTGGAGCCACGGCATGGAAGGCGTGTTGGTGCTGAAGCTGATCTGGCCCTTTTCAGGCTCGAAATGGGCCGCCACTTCGGTGCGGGACTTGTCCGAAAACCGGGTGGGCACCAGTCCCTGCGGCCCGACCTGGCCTTGGCTGGTCATGCCGCGTGAGCCCAGAAACATGGCGCTGACCGTCATGCTCACGTCGTAGCTGCTGTCGCTGCGCTGGCGCCAGAGCAGCTCGCCCCTGGCGTTGTAGCTCAAGCCTTTGACGCTGCCGGTGACCTCATAGCCCATCTGCGCGCTGCCGGGGAGCGCCATCGCGGTGACCGGAGTCTGGCTGGGCGCGGCGGGCGGCGCGGCGGGGGCGCTGGCCGCTGGCCCGGCGGCTGTCTGGCTGCTGCGGGCGGGGGACGTTTCGGACGCCTCGGGCGCGGGGCTGGTCGATGCGACGGTTGATGCGCGGGTCGATGCGTCGGTCGATGTGTCAGTCGAGGCGCTGCGGCTGTCCGGCGCGGCGGGTGTTGACGGCTCTGCGGGCGTGCCATTGGGCGCCGGGTCTGTGGCGGTTTGGGCGGTTTCACCGGCGGGTGTGGCTGGTGCGGCGGGAGGCGTCTGGGGCGCGGCGGGTGTTTCAGGCGGCGCAGGCTGGGCCTTGGCTTTGGCCGTCGGTTTGGCGGTGTCAGCTGTCGCTGCAGCGGGCGGCGCGGGCGGCGTTACGGCAATGCTGCGGGTCAGCATTGCCGCCACTTGCGCCGAAGCTGGCGCCTTCGTCCCGGTCGGACCAAAATCGCGTGGCGCCGTGCCCAATGCCAACACATGCGCCAACAGCACCAGCGCCGCCAGCGCCAGCAGGATGCGCCAGGGCGGCCCGGTCCGTAGCGGCGTCGGTTCCACCGGCAGCGCCGAGGGCGGCAGAGCGGACGAAAAAAGAGGCGTCAAAGTCTTCATGCGGTTGTGCAGGCTGTACCCGCCTTCAAGCGATCACGGCAACGCGCTGCAATTGGTGCAAAATCCGGCGCCCGGCAAACGTTACAAAAAGAAGCTTCATCATCCAAGCTTAGCAGGCACGCCAGCGCGCAGACGCTTTTTGGGGTTCCTGCTTCATTGGGGCTGGTTTCGTCTTGCGCTTGTTCGCAAGACCAGAGTCGTTCTCTCCACAGGCTGCTGCGCGGTATCCCGCCCTGAAGGACGGGACTTTCCACGCAAGAAGGGAAAGGAGGCCAAAAATCGGTTGACGCCCTGCGGCGGCGTTGCACAATGCAAGGGGATGTACAGGAGCACTTCGCACCCGCGCCGCCTGCGTCCAGCCTTTTTTCTGCGACAACCGACTACAACCAGCCAGGAGACCTTTATGAGCCAGCCAAGCATTCCTTCCTTTCCCGATTTCGGCAAATTGGTGCCAGGTTTTGACTTCCTGCAAAACCTGGCCAAGCAAGCGGCCAGCGGCAGCAGCCAGGCCATTCCGCAGCTGCCCAATCTCGGAAACTGGATTGCCCCCACCCTCAACGTCGAAGACCTGGACAAGCGCGTGCAGGAGCTCAAGGCTGTGCAGTTCTGGCTCGATCAGAACGCTGCCGCGCTCAAGGCCACCATTCAGGCGCTTGAAGTGCAAAAAATGACACTGGCCACGCTCAAGGGCATGAACCTGAACATGGCCGAAATGGCCAACGCTTTCACGCTCAAGCCCACCGAAAGTGCGCCCGCCAGCAAACCAACGGCTGAAAAAGGCCGGACTTTTGCGGGCCTGGAAGTGCCGCTATCGGTCTTTCAGACGGCCAAGAGCGAAGAGTCTGCCAGCAAAGACGCCGAATCCGCCGCTTCGCCGGTGGCCGCCAACAGCATGGTCGATCCGATGCAATGGTGGGGCTCGCTGACCCAGCAGTTCCAGACCATCGCCACCGAAGCCATGAAGGAAGTGGCTAGTAAAACGGCCCTCGACGCCACCGCCAGCATGGCCACCGGGCTGGTCCAGGACGCTGTGAAAACGGCCACCGACATGACCAAGGACATGGCCGAAACCGCCACCAAAACCATGACCGGCGGCGCCCGCGCCGCAATGGACACGGCCCTGAGCGGCGGCAGCTGGCCAGCGTCCGCAAAAACCTCCAAGTCCGCCTCCAAAGCCAGTGTCGCCAAAACGCCAGCGGCCCAAAAAGCCCCGGCTCGCAAAGCCGCCAGCACCACATCGGGCAAGATGGAGCGCTGAAGCGCCCGGCGTCTCACATTCGGGGCTTCATTGAAGGCGCTCAGTAAACATGGCGCGCCGAGGTGGCGCAGTGAAATCCCGGCTCCAGCTCGACTTTGAGGTAATGCGCGCCCGCAATCGGGTTGTGATAGTAGGGCGGAATGTCCACAAACCCCAGTTCGGCGTACAGCGCACGGGCCGATTCCATGTCGTTAAGCGTGTCGAGCAGCACGCTGTGGTAGCCCGCCATGCGCGCCTCGTCCAGCGCGGCCTCGGCCAGCTGGCGGCCCAGGCCGAAGCCCCGGAAGGCCTTGCGCACATACAGGCGCTTCATCTCGGCGGCGTTGAGGTAATCGACCGAATCGAGGCCGCGCAGGGCGCAGCAACCGGCAACTTCCCCGTCCACCAGTGCCAGCAGCAGCGCGCCGGTGGGCGCCTGGTAGTCGCCCGGCAAGGCGGCGAGTTCGGCCTCGAAGTTTTGAAAGCACAGGTCAATGCCCAGCTTGGCCGCATATTCGGCAAAGATCTGGCGCGTGGCCGCTAGCTGCTCGGGCGTTTCGGGGGTGATGAGCTGGATGGAGGGGCGTTGCACAGGAGTTGGCCAAAAAAACGAAAACCAGTTTAACGCGCTTTGCCCAGCGGGGCAGGGCGGGTTTTCCAGCGGCGCTGATCGGCTTCAGAGCGCAGGCGCTTGCAGCCCGGAAATCCAATACACCACTCCCGCGCACAGCGCCAGAATCAGCGTCGCCGCCGTGCGCGAGCGCCAGTCGTCGCGGGACGAGGGCGCATCAATGACCAGCGCCTTGTCGCCGTGCAGCATGGCGTTGACCAACTTGCGCTGGCGGCGCTGGTAAAAAATAATCGCCGCCAGATGCAGCGCCACCAGTCCGAGCAGCATCCATTTGCCGACTTCAGTGTGAAACCGGGTCGCCAGGCCGACGGCGGCATTCGACACAAAACTGGTCAGCGGCCCGGCGAAGGCGATTTCGTCGTCGCTGAGCAGGCCGCTGCCCGCCTGCGCCAGCAGCAGGCCCAGCATGGCAAACACCGACAGCGCGCCCAGCGGGTTGTGGCCCACTTCATGCGCGGGCTGGCTCTGGCCTTTGAGGTAGCCGATCAGACTTTGCGGCCCGTAGGCAAAAGCGCCAAAGCGCGACCAGCGCCCGCCCGCCACGCCCCAGACCAGGCGAAACAGCAGCAGCGCCAGCACCGTGTAACCCAGCCGGAAATGCCAGACCATCGCGTTGCCGCCTACCGTGCCGCTCACGCCCAGCCCGATCACGCCCACGGCCAGCGCCCAGTGGAAAAAGCGCGTGGGCAAATCCCAGACGCGCACCTTGTTCAAACCAGCCGTGTTGTTCATGTTCAGTTCCTTGTTGGTGGCGTATTTTGACTGCTCCCCGGCCTGAAGTCCGGGGATTCTGATTCCCGGTCTTCGTGCTAAGGCTCCTCCTGCGAGACTCGCCAATCCGCGAGCGAGAATGTTTTTTGCCGCATTGACATCGCGCGAATGCACGGCGCCGCAACTGCAAGTCCATTCTCTTATTCCAAGTCCTT
>CAIYKK010000596.1 GCA_903926695.1 uncultured Burkholderiales bacterium | reverse complement strand
GTCGGCGCTGGCGTCGAGGAACAGCGACTGCACCGCCACGCCCTGCGCCCGCAATTCTTTCAACTGCTGGGGCACCAGCGGCAGCGAGGTGGCGCTTCTGACGTCCATCGCAATCGCCAGCTTGGGCGCGTTATCCGGGCGCTTGAGCGCGACAAAAGGCAGCAACAACTCGGGCGGCAGGTTGTCCACGCAGTAGTAACCCGCGTCTTCGAGCGCATGCAGCGCCACCGATTTTCCCGAGCCGGACATGCCGGTGATGAGGATGATTTCCGCGCCGGGCGCTTCAGCGGGCGGCAAGTGCTCAGGCGTCACGGGCGCATTCGCTGAAAGCGTGTGGTCTGAAGGGTCTGGCAAACAGTTGGTCATGGCTGCATCGTATTGAAAGCGAATGAAGTGATGGGACTCAAGGATATTGCGCCAGCATTTCCTGGGCGTGCGCCAGCGTGGTGCCCGAGAGGTGCTCGCCGCCCAGCATGCGGGCAATTTCGCGCACACGCGCTTCGCCGCTGACCGGCTCGACGGTGCTGCTGGGGCGGTGATCTTCGGTGCGCTTGGCCACCACGAGGTGCTGGCTGGCAAAAGCGGCCACCTGCGGCAAGTGCGTCACGGCCAGCACCTGCCGGTCTCGGCCCAACTGGCGCATCAGGCGGCCCACGGTTTGCGCCACCGCGCCGCCGACGCCGGAATCCACCTCGTCAAAAATCAGCGTCTGTGCCTGCCCGAGCTGGCTGGTGGTCACGGCAATGGCCAGCGCGATGCGCGACAGCTCGCCGCCCGAGGCGACTTTGCCCACGGGCCGGGGCGTGCTGCCGCTGTGCCCGGCGACCAGAAATTCGGCCTGCTCCATGCCGTGCGCGGCGGGCTGCTCTAGCGCGTTGAGTTTCACTTCAAAACGCCCGCCCTGCATGCCCAGCCCCTGCATGGCCTGGGTGATGGCGTGCGCGAGCTTGGGCGCGGCGCGGCGGCGCTGTTCAGAAACCCGGCCCGCCTCGTCCTGATAAGCGGCCAGCGCCAAGGCTTCGTTTTTTTCAAGCTGATCCAGATCGGTCGCTTCGTCGAGTTTGTGCAATTCGGCCTGCCACGCCTGCAGCAGCGCGGGCAGTTCGGCGGGCTGGCGCTTGTAGCGCCGCGCCAGGCTGACCCAATGCGCCAGGCGCTCGTCCAGCTCGGCCAGCCGCTGCGGGTCGAGTTCGGCATGGCGGGCGTAGCCGTTGAGCGAATGCACGGCGTCTTCCATCTGGGCCAGCGCGGCGTGCAGCACGTCCAGCGTTTCCTTGAAATCTGGCTCGATATGGGCTTGGCCCTGCAGCGCGCCCACGGCGCTGTGGACCGCTTCGCGTAGCGCCTGCATGTTGGACAGGCGGCTGTGCTGGGTGTTGATCTCTTCCCACTCGTTGCCACCGGGCGCGAGTTTGGCCAGTTCGCCGATTTGCCACGCCAGCCGCTCGCGTTCTTGCTCCAGGCTGTCTTGCGCCTGCCGCGCCTGCGCCAGGGTTTTTTGGGCCAGCCGCCACTGTTGCCAGCGCAACGCAACCGCTTCAGTCGAAACGCCCGCATACGAGTCCAGCAGGCCGCGCACCGCTTCCGGGCGCGTCAGGCTTTGCCAGGCGTGCTGGCCGTGAATATCCACCAGCTGCTCGGCCACGACTTTCAGTTGCGTCGCGGTGGCTGCGCTGCCGTTGATCCAGGCGCGGCTTTTGCCTTGCGCGTCAATCGTGCGGCGCAGCAGCAGCGTCTCGCCCGCCTCAAAACCGGCCTGCGCCAGCCAGTCGGCCAAACCGGCAGGGCGGTCGAATTCAGCGCTGATCTCGCAGCGCTGCGCGCCCTCGCGCACCACGCCGCCTTCGGCGCGCGCGCCCAGGGCGAGCTGCAGCGCGTCAATCAAAATGGATTTGCCCGCGCCCGTTTCGCCCGTCAGCACGGTAAAACCGGCCCGCAAGTCCAGCTCCATTGCGTGGACGATGACAAAGTCGCGCAGGGAAATGCTTTTCAGGCTCATGCGCTCAGGCTCCGCCTTCGTTCCAGTGGAGTTTTTTGCGCAGGGTGTCAAAGTAGCTCCAGCCCGTGGGATGCAAAAACCGCATCTGGTGCTGCGAGCGCCGCACGGTGATGCGGTCGCCGTGCAGCAGGCTGGCCAGCGACTGCTGGTCAAAACTGGCGCTGGCGTCGCGCCCGGCGACGATTTCAATGGCGACTTCGCCGCAGTCCGACAGCACGATGGGCCGGTTGGACAGCGTGTGCGGCGCAATCGGCACCAAAACCCAGCCGCCAATCGACGGGTGCAGCATCGGCCCGCCCGCCGACAGCGCGTAAGCCGTCGATCCGGTGGGCGAGGCAATGATCAGCCCGTCGGCGCGCTGATTGGCCACAAAACGCCCATCGACCTCGACGCGCAGCTCGACCATGCCGGAAGTCGCGCCCCGGTTCACCACCACATCGTTCATGGCCGTGGCGCTGAACACGCACTCGCCTGCGCGCATCACCTGCGCCTGCATCATCCAGCGCCGGTCTTCCTGGTAGTCGCCGCGCAGCATGGGCTTGAGCGTGTCCTGGTAATCTTCAAAAGCGATGTCGGTGATAAAACCCAGCCGCCCCTGATTGATGCCGACCACCGGCACGCCGAACTCGGCCAGCCGCCGCCCAATGCCCAGCATGGTGCCGTCGCCGCCGACCACCAGCGCCAGATCGCACTGCCGGCCAATGCCCGCCACATCGAGCGTCGGGTAGTGGCTCAGGCCGGTGTTGTTCGCGGTGTCCTGTTCGAGGGCGACTTCGCAGCCCTGCGAGCCGAGGAAATGGGCAATGTCTTCCAGCACGGAGCGGGAGCCTTGGGCCTGGTATTTGCCGATCAGGGCGACGTGGCGAAATTGCAATTGCATCGCTAAATTACATCACAACCTCATGGCGAGCATTTCGTAGAATGCAGCCATGCTTGATGACCGCGCCCGTTTGTTACTTAAAGCGCTGGTTGAGCGCTACATTGCCGATGGCCAGCCGGTCGGTTCCCGCACGCTGTCCAAGGCGTCGGGGCTGGAACTCTCGCCCGCCACCATCCGCAACGTGATGAGCGACCTCGAAGACCTCGGCCTGATCGTCAGCCCGCACACTTCGGCCGGGCGCATTCCGACCGCCAAGGGCTACCGCCTCTTCGTCGATACCATGCTGACCTCGCAGCGCGACATGCACTCGCTGGCGCGCTCCATCAACGCGCCCCGGCTCGCGCCCGACCAGCCGCTCAAGGTGATCAGCAACGCGGCGCATATTTTGTCCAGCCTGTCGCAGTTTGTCGGCGTGGTGATGGCGCCGCGCCGCACGTCGGTCTTTCGGCACATCGAGTTTTTGCGGCTGTCGGAAAAGCGTTTTCTGGTCATCATCGTCTCGCCCGACGGCGACGTGCAAAACCGCGTGATCTTCACCGAAGCCGATTACACCCAGTCGCAACTGATCGAGGCGTCCAATTTCCTGAACTCGCACTACGCGGGCATGGCGATGGAAGAGGTGCGCGAGCGGCTGAAAACCGAAGTGGACGCGCTGCGCGGCGAAATCGCCACCCTGATGCAGGAAGCCGTGCTGGTCAGCTCCGAAGCCATCGCCTCGCGCGACGAAGTGGTGGTGTCCGGCGAGCGCAACCTGCTGGCCGTGAGCGACTTTTCCAGCGACATGGGCAACCTGCGCAAGCTGTTTGACCTGTTTGAGCAAAAGGCGCAATTGATGCGACTGCTCGATGTTTCCAGCCGCGCCGAGGGCGTGCGCATCTACATCGGCGGCGAAAGCCAGGTGATTTCGTACCAGGAGCTGTCGGTGGTGACCGCGCCCTACGAGGTCGATGGCCAGGTCGTCGGCACGCTGGGCGTGATCGGCCCGATGCGCATGCCCTACGAAAAAATGATCCAAATTGTCGATATCACCTCCAAACTGGTGACGACCGCCCTGAGCCACAGCAAATAGACCCTTTACAATCAGCGGCGGAAGGGGCGTTAGCTCAGTTGGTTAGAGCAGAGGACTCATAATCCTTTGGTCCACGGTTCAAGTCCGTGACGCCCTACCAAGCTACACAAGGAAAGCTTGCTATTCAAAAGATAGCAAGCTTTTTTGCTTTCGGGGTCATGTAGCCACCATGTAGCCACCGGTACATGTTTTCTGTACCTTTTCGGCCCGGCCAGCGCGTACAGCGCCGCCAGCTCACGCCCGGCTTTCGTGACGGTCACAAAATCCCCAGCCCATGCTCGGATGCTGCCCGGCAGCGCCAGCGGCCAGCTCACGCCAGGGCAGCGCCCAG
>CAIYKK010000595.1 GCA_903926695.1 uncultured Burkholderiales bacterium | reverse complement strand
TGGGATGCCCTGGAGGACACGCCCCAAGAGGCCGCCAGCATGAAGGCCCGCTCTGCGCTGATGATGGCCCTGGCTGAAGTCATCCGTGAACGCGGCATGACACAAGGCGAAGCCGCCGCCCTGTTTGATTAAATGACCGCAGCGCGGAAAACGCCCTCCTGCCATGTTTTAGCTGTGAACCCCTTAGTCCTTCGCCACCACCGTATCGTACAAGCCATAGTGGATAAGGCCATCGTGACTTTCGAGGCCGGTGTAGCACAGCGAGGCATCCTCATAGCGCCGAAACGCAAACACCGCCTGGTTCATCTGCTCGGTGTTGAACACCTTGAGCTGCACCAGCAGGTGAAAGTCCTGCACCGTCAGCCCCGTCACGGTGAGGAACAGCTCCGGCTCCAGCCTGGTGATGACATCCTGCAAAGTGTTCTCGCGAAAGTCGGTCAGGTACATGAACGCCGGGATGCGCGTCGCAAACTTGATCAGCTTTTCCTGCACCAGCTTGCGCCTGGACTTGTATTCTTTTTCCTCTGCGGAAAGCTCTTTTTTCTCCTCGCCTGACAGTTCTCCCGTCTTCGCCTTGCTCTTGAGGGCTTTGACCTTCTCGCTTTTGTTGATGATGGTCTCGATGACGTTGTCGCCCAGCGAGCGCCAGCCTTCGATGCGCTCCACCGCCGCCATCGCTTCGGCGCTATCGAAAACGCGGCGCAAGGTGGCGTTGTCCACATTCACCAGCAGCGCGCTTTCCCACTTGCGGGCCAGCAGCGTGGCCGAGGTGCCCGCCATCGCAATGTCCAGAATGCCGCCCGCGTCGATCTGCGTCATGTTCGCGCCGTCGTAGGCCAGCACGGGCAGGAAGGCCACCAAATCCCTCACCGCGTTTTCGGGGTTGGACTCGTTGGGTGACAGGCCGATGCCGTATTCAGACAACTGGCGCAGCGCCCGCGTGGGCGCAAAGTCAAAGACAAAACACACGGGTTTGAGGATTTCTTCCTCGTTCGGGTTGTCGCCGTTGGGGTTCTTGATCGACCACGGCGACTGCACGCGAAACGCCGCCTGAAAATAGGTTTCAGGCGACTTCAAATTACGCAGCATCAGGATGGATGACCACTGCGCCACCGTCACGCCCGTGGTGAGCTTGCCGCACGACAGCGTGATGGTTTTGCTGTCGAAACCGCTGCCAATGGCTTTGCGCACCGGCGGCAGCGCCTCCAGCCCAATGCCCGCCGTTGTCCCGGCGGCAACGATCACGTCGTAGTCACGCCAAAAGGTGTTGTGCCGCTCGGCGAGCAAATTGGCCATCGCATGGCAAGCCGCCACATTGGGCAGAAACCAGAACGCATGCTGCAAATAAGGCAGCAAACGGCTGTCCGAATACGGAAACGGTGGCCGCGTCCCCACTTTGAGCAATTCAGCCGACTGGGCCACATTCCCGCCGCGAATGATGTCCAGCCACTTTTGCACGTCGCTTTTGTGTTTGAACTTCGCGGCCTTTCCCGTGCCCGTGGCCTCGAAAAACGCGTTGAGGTCAAACTCATCAAACTCCCCGCCGCTGGCAATCGCCAGCAATTCATCCGGCATCTGGTAAGTCAGCAGGCGCATTTGCGGCAGGGCGGCATAGGGGTTGCGCTGGGCCGGATGCTGGGCGGCGAACGCTTCCTTGGCGCGCTGCTCGTCGGTATAAGTCCAGTTGAAAATTTGCTCTTCGATGAACTCGCCCGTGGACAGCGCCTTGAACGGCGTGCCCGAAAGGTACAAATAAGCGCGGGCGGTAATGGGCAGAAACTCGGTTTCTTTGTCTGAAAGAACGCTCAGGTCTTCGTTCATGCCATCGAGTTCACCAGCGTATTCGAGTTTGGTTTCTTTTTTGGCGACGGCTTCATCCTCGCCCTCGAACAGCTCTTTGGCCGTGTCGCGCCAAGCGCCGAAGTGGTATTCGTCGAACACCACCACATCCCAATTCACGGTATGCAGCCACTCGTTGCGGGGCTTGATGTTGCCCGCTGCGTCGCGTCCCAGCAAATCCTGAAACGAGCCGAAATACACCACCGGCTTTGTGCCGTCGATCTGCGTCGGGTCGCTGCCCGAGGTGCGCGAAAGGTATTGCCAGCCGTCAAAGTCGATGTGGTTTTCCAGGTCGGTTTGCCATGCGTCTTCAACGGCGGGCTTGAAGGTCAGCACCAGAACGCGCTTGGCCTTGAGCATTTTCGCCAACTGGGAGGCGGTGAAGGTTTTGCCAAAACGCATCTTGGCATTCCACACAAAGCGCGGGGCGGCGCTGGCGTCCTCGGCC
>CAIYKK010000594.1 GCA_903926695.1 uncultured Burkholderiales bacterium | reverse complement strand
TCAAACCTTCGGGAAACGGAAAGGTTTCAAAGCAGGATTTGGCGTTGTACGTCGGATCGTTGCCCACGCCGTGCATGGACGCCTGCGCCAGCGACCAAACCTCGTGCATGCGCGAACTTAGCAGGCCCAACGTGGTGTCGTCGGCGCGGGCCACGACATAAAGCCGTGAATCTGGCCAGACTTTCACAGGAAGCCATACAAAAAAACGATGCTTTGCAACACGAGGTGTGACGATATAACGGGAAATAGCATCAACCCGCGCTCGCAGGCCGGGCACGGTCTCCCCATGAAGCCACCAATGATTCTTGCGACTTGCCCGATTGCCTGCGAGCCTTAACGGCTTCACCCATCGAGAAACATGTGCAAAAGGCTCCTCAAATTCCGATGCTTCGCCTTCTTTCATGGTTGCGCCGAAATCGATGATCCATGTGTCCGTTCGTCGTTTGGCTATATCTTGACCATTGGCCCAAGGCCGCAGCACTTTCGCATTGGAAATACCGTTGACATTGGGTTGTTTAAGCCAATGCCGTGCCAATTTTCCGGGAATGTCAAATGCGCCAACCTTCACCGGCCCCTGAAATGCAACGTTGAAATTTTGCGGCAAAAGTTTTGCGGCTGTTAAATCAAGTCCATCGCCAGAAAGATCTGCGTGAATTTTTGGAACACGGTGCCCATTGAGAATGGCAACATCACCAATCACACCAAAAGACACCAGCGAAACCCGTACCGCAGCACCATCATTGACCCACGGTTCATCGCTCCATGCCTCGTAAATAAAGGCAGTCTTCACAATTCGCTTGAGCACATCTCGATTGGCACCCGCGCGAATACTTTGCGTCGCCACCAGCCCCGCCGCGCCCAAGCCGTTGGTTTCAATAGCTTTGCGGGCTTTCTCAAACCAGTAACACACCAAATCCGCACCGCCCGGAACGCGGCCCTGATAGGCGGCGCGCAGGGCTTCGGTGTAGTCGTCGCCCAGTTCGGCGCGCATTTTCTTGTCGCCCAGAAACGGCGGATTCCCCATCACCACGCTGGCTTTGGGCCACGCGGTTTCGCTGGCGCTGGCCGGGCGCGGGCTGGCCGATGCGCCCGACGGCACCGGCACAAAATCGAGCAGCGCGTCGCGGCACTCGATATGCTCCAGCGGCTCCAGTACCGGATTGAGCTTGAACTCGTAGCCGTGCAGCAAACGCCATTGCAGCTCGCCAATCCACACGGTCACGCGGGCCAGTTCGGCGGCGTATTCGTTCAGCTCGATGCCGAGCATGTTGTGCGGGCCGGTGACTAAATCGGCTTCGCGGTCCAGCCCGAGCGCGGCGGCGTCGAGGTGGCTTTGGTGCTCGATGTCTTTGAGCGCCTTGAGGCCCAGAAACAGAAAGTTTCCGCTGCCGCAAGCCGGATCGAGCACGCGGTAGTTCTTCAGCTCTTCCAGCCATTGCTGGAAAACCTGTTCGGCCTGCTGATACGCCGCATCGCCCGCCGACGCGGCATAGCGACGCCCGCCCGCCGAATAGGCGCCGCGCTTTTTGCGCTTGCTTTTGCTGAGTAAATCGCCGATTTCCTGGGCCGTCTTCGCCCATTCCTGCTGAAGCGGGCGCTGCAACACCGGCTCGATGATGCGCGCTATCGTCGCCGGGTCGGTGTAATGCGCGCCGAGCTGACTGCGCTTGCTCGGGTCCAGCCCGCGCTCAAACAGCGTGCCGAAAATCGACACGTCGATGGCGCTCCAGTTCAAGTCCGCCGCGTTGCGTAACTCGGTCACATTCATGATGTTCAGCTCTGGAACATCGATGGTTTTGAACAGGCCGCCGTTAAACCGGGGAATGTCGTTCACGCCAAACGCGTCGCCATCGCGCATGGCTGTAAAAAGTGTGGCGAGTCCCCGCGTGAGTTTTTGGCTGGGCAACAAACCTTCTTTGGAAGGCAAATCCAGTCTGGCCTTAATCAGTTGCTCAAAAAGACGAAATGGCAATAGCCCCACATCTTCCGCAAAGAAACAAAACAGGCATTGCGTCAAAAAATGCGAAACCTTTTGCGCCTCATGGCCGCTTTTTCGCAACTGCGCTGCCAATGTGGCAAAGCTGGCCGCCGCCGCTTCGGTGATGTCGCGGCTGGTTTTTTTCGGGCGAAAGCTCTCGGGCGCGTCCCAGATGCGGCGCAGCAACGTCAGCGTGTGCG
>CAIYKK010000593.1 GCA_903926695.1 uncultured Burkholderiales bacterium | reverse complement strand
CCAGGGCGCGCCGGTGGAGTTCGGCGAAGGCGATGCCAAAGCGCTGCTGGCTGACAAGTTCAAGGAATTCTTGACGGCGCTGCCCGTGTCCGTGCAGTTCGGCGAACACGCCACGCAAGGCAATGCCGCCCCAAGCGCAGGCAAAAACCCGCTGCTGGCCAACGCCGAAGCGCGCGCCAGCGCCAAGTAAACCCCACCATCCTCTCACGACAAGGACGCTTTCCCCATGCCATCCAAAACCCTGGCCCCCAGCATTGCCGACCTGGTGCTGTTTGAAGTCGATCCGGCCTGGAGCCGCGACAAAGTGCTCTACGGCAGCGGCAACCTGGTGCCACTCGGCACCGTGCTGGCCAAAAACGCCAGCGGCGAATACAACCCCGTTAATTTTGCCGGTGCCAACGGCGCGCAACTGGCCATTGCCGTCGCGGCTGAAAAAGTCGATGCCAGCGCCGCAGCCAAAAAAGGCACCGCCATGCGCCGTGGCTGCGTGCTCGAAACCTCCATGCTGATCTGGCCCGCTGGCGCGACCGACGCGCAAAAAGCCAGCGCCACGGCCAGCCTGGACGCGCTGGGCATCGTGACCCGCGCCGCCCTGTAAGCCAGCGGCACTCCCTAAACCCTCACCGGACCTTAAAAAATGAACCTCGACGACATGTTTACCGTCACTAGCCTGACCGCTGCCGTTAACAAATTGCCCGCCATGCCCGGCAAGCTCGGCGCGATGGGCCTGTTTGCTGAAAAAGGTATCACCACCACCACGGTGACGATTGACCAAAAAGATGGCCGCCTCGTCCTCGTGCCCAACACGTCGCGCAGCGATGACCCCAGTTACGTTAAAAGCGACCGGCGCACCCGCCGCACTTTTGAAGCAGCCCACCTGCCGCTGAAAGGCCAAATCCTGCCCGGCGAGCTGCAAAACATTGCCGCCTTTGGCGCAGACGGCAGCGTGCTGCAGTCGCAGGCACAGGTCATCAATGACAAGCTGCTGGGCCTGAAAAACAGCGTCGAAGCGACCCGCGAATGGCAGCGCGTGGGCGCCATGCGCGGCAAGATTCTCGACGCTGATGGCTCCGTGCTGTATGACCTGTTCGACGAGTTCGGCGTCCCGAAAAAATCTATTTCTATCGCGTTCGGCACCGCTGGCACCGATGTGCGCAAAGCCTGCCTGGACGCCCGGCGCTCGTCCGAGTCCAAGCTCGGCGGCGTCATGGTTACCGGTTACCGGGCTTTTTGCGATGCCGCTTACTTTGATGCGCTGACCGGCCACGCCACCGTTAAAGCTGCTTATGCCGGTTATCAGGAGGCGCAAGACCGGCTGGGCGGCGATATGCGCAGCGGTTTCACGTTCGGCGGCATTGAGTTTGTCGAATATGAAGTCACTGTTTCGGGTCAGCGCTTTATTCCTCAAGGCGTGGCACAGGTGTTTCCTGTCGGCACGGGCGTGTTCGTCATGAGCAATTCGCCCGCCAACTACAACGAAACCACCAACACCCTGGGCCAGCCCTACTACTCCAAATCGCAGGAGCGCAACCTGGGCAAGGGCTGGGATATTGAAGTGCAGGCCAACCCGCTGGCGCTGTGCCTGTACCCCGAAGCGTTGGTCGAACTGACGATTGCCTGAGCCATGACGCTGCCCATGTACGCCACGGTGCCCGATCTGCTGCGCGCCGCCACCGACGGCTGGGACGGCTTGGCCCAGCGCGCCAGCGCTTCGGCGCTGGTGGATGGCGCGCTGTTGCAGGCCACGGTGGAAGGCACAGACCGCAGCGTCTGGATGCCCGAAGCGTGCGCGCATGCCGATGCCGCCCTGGCGCGCTTGCAAGACGTGCTGAACCGCGCCAGCCGGCATGCTGACACCTACCTATTCCCACGTTACCGCCAGACCATGCCGCTGCTTGATGCCGTGGTGCAGGCCAGCAGCCTGCCCGATGCCGTGGCCGCCATTGCCTACAAGCGCCTCTACGGCGCGCTGCTGCCCGAGGATGTGCGCAAGGGCACCGCCTGGGCTGACGACTACCTCAAGGACTT
>CAIYKK010000592.1 GCA_903926695.1 uncultured Burkholderiales bacterium | reverse complement strand
GCTGGCCGCACGGGGAGTTTTTCCAACTGATGGCGGCCATTGCGCCCGAGGCCAGCACGGCGGCGCAAGCAACCGCACTTTGAAGCCTTGATGCGCCGCCCAGCCAGCCCCACGCCAGCGTCAACGCCACACCCGCGAGCCACAAGCCGAACAACAAACCGCCCAGAAAAGACGAACGCCCCAGCGGATAAGCAACCGGCGGGGCGTTGTGAAGGCTCAAGTCAGTCAGGCGTGGGGCCGCGCTTGAGCAGAAAAATCAGGCGCTTTAGATGCGCTTGAACACCAGCGTGCCGTTGGTGCCGCCAAAACCGAAGTTGTTTTTCACGGCGAACTCTAATTTTGCATCCCGCGCCGTGTTGGCGCAGTAGTCCAGATCGCACTCGGGATCCTGGTTGAAGATGTTGATGGTCGGCGGAATTTTCTGCTCGTGCAGCGCCAGCACCGTGAACACCGACTCGACACCGCCCGCGCCGCCCAGCAGGTGGCCGGTCATGGACTTGGTCGAGCTGACCACCAGCTTGTCTTTGGCGTGAGCGCCGAAAGCGGCCTTGACGGCGTTGGTTTCGTTCAGGTCGCCCAGCGGCGTGGATGTGCCGTGCGCGTTGAGATAATCGACCTGATCGGGGTTGACGCCCGCATTTTTCAAGGCCATCGTCATGGAGCGGCGCGGGCCGTCCACGTCGGGCGTGGTCATGTGGAAAGCGTCGCCCGTCATGCCAAAACCGACGATTTCAGCGTAAATCTTGGCACCGCGTGCTTTGGCGTGTTCGTACTCTTCGAGCACCAGCACGCCGCTGCCCTCGCCCAGCACAAAACCGTCGCGGTCTTTGTCCCAGGGGCGGGACGCGGTTTTTGGGTCGTCATTGCGCGTCGAAAGTGCGCGGGCTGCGGCAAAGCCGCCCACGCCCAGCGCCGAAGTCGTTGCCTCGGAGCCGCCCGCGATCATCACGTCGCAGTCGCCGTATTCGATCATGCGCGCCGACAGGCCGATGGCATGCAGGCCAGTGGTGCAGGCACTCACGACGCTGATGTTCGGGCCTTTGAAGCCAAACTTGATGGAAACGTGGCCCGAGATCATGTTGATGATGGTGGCGGGCACAAAAAACGGCGAGATGCGGCGCGGACCCCGGCTGACGTATTCGCCATGCATGCTCTCAATCAGCGGCAGGCCGCCGATGCCTGAGCCGATATTGCAGCCGATGCGCGTCGCCGTCTCGTAGTCGAGCGCGTCGCCAGTGGGCAGACCGCTGTCAGCCACCGCCTGGCAGGCAGCAGCCAGGCCCAGGTGGATGAAGCGGTCCATGTGCCGGGCTTCTTTTTCGGGAATGTAGTCCCCGATCTTGAAACCCTTGACCTCGCCCGAGAACTTGCAGGCAAAATTGCTTGCATCAAAATGGGTGGTCAGGTCAATGCCGGAGGTTCCGGCAAGGATGCTGGACCAGGAATCGGCCACGGTATTTCCTACCGGGCTGATACAACCCAGACCTGTGACGACAACACGACGACGGCTCATTCAGTAATCCTGAAAAAAAACCTGAAAAGACCGCTCGCGGCTTTTCAGGCTGGTGACGACAAAGGCGGGAAAGCCTTAAGCTTTGGCGTGAGCCTTGGCGTAATCAATGGCGAGCTGGACGGTGGTGATGCCTTCGGCATCTTCGTCGGGAATCTCAATGCCAAACTCGTCTTCGAGTGCCATGACCAGCTCGACGGTGTCCAGGGAGTCCGCGCCCAGATCGGCCACAAAGTTTTTTTCGCTGGTGACTTGCTCTTCTGCCACGCCAAGCTGCTCGGCAATGATTTTCTTAACGCGTGATTCGATATCGCTCATAAATCCCTCTGAGGGTTGTAAATTAATCCGTGATTTTACCGCGTCGGGAAGGCATCCCGAGCGCCGGGCCGGACGGAAAAAAACCGGCTTCGATTTGTGTGTTTTTTGCCGCAGCCTTACATGTACATGCCGCCGTTGACATGCAGCTCCTGGCCGGTGACGTAAGCCGCCTGCGGGCTGGCAATGAACGCCACGGCGTGGGCGATGTCCTGGGGCTTGCCGAGGTGGCCCAGCGGAATCTGGCCCAGCAGCACCTTGTACTGTTCCTGCGGCAAACCGGCAGTCATGTCGGTTTCGATAAAGCCCGGTGCCACGCAGTTGACCGTGATGCCACGCGAGCCCAGCTCACGCGCCAGCGCCCGCGTCATGCCCGCGACACCGGCCTTGGCGGCGGCGTAGTTGGCCTGACCGGGGTTGCCCGACGCGCCCACCACCGAAGTGATGGAAATGATGCGGCCATAACGCTGCTTCATCATGGTGCGCATCACGGCGCGGCTCATGCGAAACACTGCCTTCAAATTGGTGTCGAGCACCGCGTCCCAGTCTTCGTCTTTCATGCGCATGGCCAGCGTGTCGCGGGTGATGCCTGCGTTGTTCACCAGCACCTGCAGGCCGCCGTGCTGCTTGACGATCTGGTCCACCAGCGCTTCGGCGGCCGGGCCGTCGTTCACGTCCAGCGTGTGGCCGCTGCAGCCGGGAAAAGCCGCCAGCGTCTGGCTGATTTTGGCCGCGCCCTTGTCACTGGTCGCGGTGCCGATGACTTTCAAACCTTTTTGCGCCAGCTCCAGCGCGATGGCCGCGCCGATGCCACGCGATGCACCGGTGACCAGCGCCACCTGTCCTTCAAATTTCACGTCGTTCATGCCAGTAATTCCTTCACGGCAGCCAAAGAGGCTGGATCAAACAGAGGGGTTCCCGTCAGTTCGGGATCAATGCGCTTGGCCAGACCGGCCAGCACCTTGCCGGGGCCGCATTCGACCAGCGTGGTCAAGCCGCGAGCCTTGATCGCCTGCACGCATTCGACCCAGCGCACCGGGCCAAAAGCCTGGCGGTACAGCGCTTCGCGGATCGCGTCAGCGTCGGTGTGGACGGCCACGTCGATGTTGTTGATGACGGGAATCTGCGGCGCGGCAAAGACGGTGGCCGCGAGCTGCGCCTTGAGCTTTTCAGCGGCAGGCTTCATCAGGCTGGAATGAAACGGCGCGGACACCGGCAGCGGCAGGGCGCGCTTGGCGCCGTTGGCTTTGAGAAGTTCGCAGGCTTTTTCAACGGCGGCTTTGCTGCCCGCAATCACGGTTTGCAGCGGGTCGTTGAAATTGACGGCTTCGACGATTTCTGGCGAACCTTCGCCAAAAGTCTGCGTCGCTTCGGCACAACCGGCGATGACCTTGGCGGCGTCCATGCCCAAAATCGCGGCCATTGCGCCCATGCCCACAGGCACGGCGTCCTGCATGGCCTGCGCCCGAAAGCGTACCAGCGGCGCGGCCTGCGCCAGCGTCAGCACGCCGGACGCGACCAGCGCGGAGTATTCGCCCAGCGAGTGGCCGGCCACGACGGCGGGCGCAGCGCCGGTTTCGGCCAGCCAGACGCGGTAAGCGGCGACACCGGCGACCAGCATCACCGGCTGGGTGTTGGTGGTCAGGGCCAGCGCTTCTTTGGGGCCGTTTTTGATGAGCCCGCCGACATCTTCAGCCAGCGCGTCGGACGCTTCGGCCACGGTTTTGGCCACCACGGGGTGATCAGCCCAGCCGTCGAGCATGCCCACCGACTGCGATCCCTGGCCGGGAAAAACAAAAGCAAACGATTTCAAATGATGACTCCGATGATCAAATGTAAAAAAATATGACGCCATTGTAGAAAGGTGCCAGCGCGCTGTGTCTGCCCGAGCGCACCACTCAGGGAAGACCCTCGCCCGCATCGGCCTGCTTCGGCCTGAGCCAAGTTAGCGCCTGCTTTGCCGCCCAGCGCAGGCATTGAAAAATGGCGATAAGGGCCAGCCAGGGGTCGAGCAGGTAATCCCACAGATTGGCCGATTCCATCAGGCCCAGACTCCAGCCGGTGAGCGCCAGCCCGATCAGCAACGGCACCAGCCGCAGCCCTTGCAACCAGCACAGCAGCGACACGACCATCAGCGCCGCCCACATACCCGACGCGCCCCAGCCGGGCCGATACGCGTCCCAGTCGCCCCAGCCCAGCGCCAGCGGGTAGAGCAGCAAGGTGGCAGCCGCCACGAGGGCACTCAGCGCCATGTATTCACGCTGCGCCAGCGCCTTCCAGCCCAGCAGGCGCTGGCCCAGCAACAGCACCGCCAGCGTCACCAGCGTGATACTCACATCCGAACTGATGCCGCGCACATAAGCCAGCAGCGGCAAATGGGCCTCGCCCGCCGGAATCCACAGCAGCCCGAAACAGGCGAACGTCAGCCATTTGGCGCTCGTGGTGCGGCTGCGCTGGCGGCCCAGCCACTGCAGCGCAGCGGCGCACAGCGCCAGATCAATACCCAGCAGGGCCAGAAAATCAGGGAGCGGTGGCAGCATCATTCGGGGCCACAGAAGAGGCTGTTGGGGCAGGCAAAAGCACCTGCAGCGGCGCCAGGCGCACATGCTTGATTCGGCTGCGGTGCCAGGTGTAAACCATGTGCAAATAGCCGTCGCGGCTTTGCAACAGGTAGGGGTAAGAAAACTCCCGCACGCAGGTTTGTGGGCCGCACAGCTGGCGTCGGGCGCTGGCGACATAGGCTTGAGCCTGCACGGGCGTCGCGCCACGGGCGGCAAGTTCATCGCCCAGCAGCTTTTCGTAATTGGTGACGGACAGCGGCGTCTGGGGCGCGGCGGGCGATTCCACCATCCACGGGCTGGCGCCGTCAAAAGAGCCGCCCACCCCGGTCTGCAGCAGCGCCAGCGTTTCGCGGCGGCGGCTGGTCGGGTTCAGGGCCAGCCACTGCTGACCGCCAGAAGTCACCACCCCGGCCAGCGCCGAGTCGGGATTGGACCAGCTGGTGGCATGCGTTTGCGTCCAGCCAACGCCCGCATCGTCGGTGCTTGACGCCATCACGGCCTGCGCGCTGCCCGAGCGCATGTAGGTCTGCACCCGCTGCGGGCTGCTGACCAGCACGACCGGCTGCAAATTGCCCCGGCTGGCGGGAATACGCTGCTTGTCCAGCACCTGCCCCTGCGCGCCCAGGCGCAGTATTTCGGCCGATTTGGTGATGAACTCGTGGTACACCGGCAGGCCGATCTGCCCATTTTGGTAATAAAACGGCGCGCCCTTGACCAGCGTGCTGAGATTTAAAAATGGCGAAGTCACCAGTCTGCGCGGCGTGCTCCAACTGGAGCCCTCATCGACCGAGCGCGCCCAAGTGATGGAGCTGCCCGCCCAGCCGCCCATCGACACGGTGACCATCCACAGCCACAGCGCGCCGTCGGGCGCACGGGCGATCACCGGATTGCCGAGTTTTTTGACGTAGCGCCACAGCCCTTGCTGAACCTGCTGGCGGTCAAAGAGTGTACTTTCGGCGCTCCAGACCAGCGTTTGCGGGTTCATCACTGAGGTGCGAATGGCCACGTCGCCCGCGCCCTCACGCGTACCGGAAAACCACACGGCGCGCAGACTGCCATCGCGCAATTCGACCAGAGAAGCCCCATGCACCGCTTGACCCGGCGTTGAAGAGACAAACTGCGCCTGCAACTGAAAACGGCCATCGGGGGAAGATTCCTGCGCCAGCCGCGCAGTGGGCGTACCGGGCGGTGATGTGGCCCGCGCCGGAAACGTCGCAGCACTGGCGGCAATGTCAACCGGCGCAGCCGCCTGAAACGGCACCGCAAACGCGGCAACAGGCGGGCGGCTGGCGATTTTCCAGCCCGCCAGCGAAAAACCGGCCAGCAGCGCCAACGCTGCCAGCCAGTTCAGTCTGTTGGCTGTGTTGAAATTCAAACGACTCCCCGTCTGTCACCAAGGGACTGATGAGACGCGGTAGCCATCTCAGTAGGTGAGCAGCACCGCGCCCCAGGTGAAGCCGCCGCCCACGCCTTCGAGCATGAGGGTGTCGCCCTTTTTGATCTTGCCGCTGCGCACGGCGGCGTCCAGCGCCAGCGGAATCGAGGCTGCCGAGGTGTTGCCATGCTGATCGACGGTGACGATCACCTTGTCAAACGACATCTTCAGCCGTTTGGCCGTGCTCTGCATGATGCGGATGTTGGCCTGGTGCGGAATCAGCCAGTCGATATCGGCTTCAGTCATCTCGGCCTTGGCCAGCGCGGCGCGGGCGGCGCTTTCCAGCACGCCCACGGCCAGCTTGAACACAGCCGGGCCGTCCATCGTCAGCAGCGGGCTGCCGATAACCTTGCCGCCCGAGACCTGGCCGGGCACGCACAAAATGCCGACATGCTTGCCATCGGCATGCAGGTCGCTGGCCAGAATGCCGGGCGTGTCGGACGCTTCGAGCACCACGGCGCCAGCGCCGTCGCCAAATAGCACCGAGGTCGTGCGGTCGGAAAAATCGAGAATGCGCGAAAACACTTCGGCGCCAATCACCAGCGCCTTGCTGGCCAGACCGGTTTTGATCATCGAATCGGCAATCGTCAGCGCATACACAAAGCCGCTGCATACCGCCTGCACGTCAAACGCCGGGCCGCCCGCAATGCCCAGCTTGCTCTGCAAAATGCAGGCCGCCGAGGGAAACACCATGTCCGGCGTGGAGGTGGCGACGATGACGAGGTCGATGTCGGACGGCAGCCGACCAGCGGCTTCCAGCGCACGCCGGGCGGCTTCGGCGCCGAGGTCGCTGCTGGTCACGTCGGGCGCGGCAAAGTGGCGCGCCCGGATGCCGGTGCGCTCGACGATCCATTCGTCGGAGGTTTCCAGGCCTTTGGCGGCCAGCTCGGCCACCAGGTCGGCATTGGTCAGGCGGCGCGGCGGCAGAAAACTGCCAGTCCCAGTGATGCGTGAATAACGGGTCATTGCTTTTTACGATGAGTGGGCCGGTCTTGAAACAGGCAGGTCAGGACGAGGCAACCGCTCTAGGTACGCTGTCCACGACGCCAGCCGCCCTGGCCGCCACCAGCAAAGGCGCGGCATGGACGATGCGTTCGCGCACACGTTCGAGCAGGTTGTTGCGAGCCGCATCATAAGCCTTGTTCAGCGCCTTCTCGAACGCAAAGGCGTCAGCCGAGCCGTGACTTTTAAACACCAGCCCCTGCAAGCCCAGCAGCGCCGCGCCGTTGTACTGGCGGTAATCAAAGCGCTTTTTAAACGCCGACAGCACCGGATAGGCGACAAGAGCCGCCATTTTTGTCAGCCAATTGCGCGAAAACTCGGCCTTGATGAAGTTGCCAATCATGTGCGCCAAGCCTTCGCTGGTCTTGAGCGCCACGTTGCCGACAAAACCGTCGCACACGACGATATCGGTCGTGCCTTTAAAAATATCGTTGCCTTCGACGTTGCCGTAGAAATTGATGTCGCCCGCTTTGGAAGCGGCGCGCAACAGTTGACCGGCTTTTTTGATCATCTCGCCGCCCTTGATGGCTTCCTCGCCGATGTTGAGCAGGCCGACGGTGGGGTTGGGCTTGTCGGCAATCGCCGCCACCAGCGCCGAGCCCATGACGGCGAACTGCAGCAGGTGTTCTTCGGTGCAATCGACGTTCGCGCCCAAATCAAGCATGGTCGTGCCGCCGCCGCTGGCGTTGGGCAGTTGGGAGGCGATGGCGGGCCGGTCAATGCCGTCCATCGTTTTGAGCACGTAGCGGGCAATGGCCATCAAAGCGCCGGTGTTGCCGCCGGAGACGCCGACGTGGGCCGCGCCGCTCTTGACCTGGTTCATGGTGACGCGCATGGACGAGTCTTTTTTGCGCCGCAGCGCGACTTCTATCGGGTCGTCCATGCTGACGACTTCGCTGGCGGCGACGATCTCGCAGCGGCCCAGCGCCTGCAATTGGGCGTACACGGGGTGTGCGGCGAGCGCCTCGGGCTGGCCGACGAGCAGGATATGCGCGTCCTGATGGGCCTGCAAAAACGCCAGACTGGCCGGAAGAATGACGGCAGGACCGATGTCCCCGCCCATGGCATCAACAGCAATCCTGATCATGGCGTAAGCGATCCCGTCGAAAAGTGAAATTTGGGCAAAAGAAAGGCCCGCAGGGTAAGTGCGGGCCTGTCCTTAAAGCGGGAATTTAAGCTTCAGCTTTGGTTTTCAGCACCTTGCGGCCACGGTAAAAACCGGTGGGGCTGATGTGGTGACGCAGATGGGTTTCGCCGGTGGTTGATTCCACGGCAATGCCTGGCACCACGAGAGCGTTGTGCGAGCGGTGCATACCGCGCTTGGAAGGGGACTTTTTGTTTTGCTGGACGGCCATGATTCGATCCTGACAGGGGGTGTAGTGTTGGTAAATTTCGCACCAAATATCAGAGTGTGGTGACGGCTCCCTCTGTATCTATCGACAAGAAGAAAGCATCACTGCATTGGCACGCGAAGCCTAGCATTATAGCGTGAGACGAAAACCGTTCCGCTTGCGCAGGATGGAGTCCGTTTTGCGCCTCGCTGGAGAACTCTGCCGGGACCGGGCCAAATTCATAATGGCTGCCAGGATTTAAAAATTTTTGACATCCTCCTCCCTCAAGGCTACCGTATGCACACATTTTTTCACCTCCGACGGGCCAGCACCCAGCCGCGCCCCATGGACTCAAACACCTGCAAGCTACAAAGAGACCTTCGGTGTCCGCGCTCTGCATCCCCGCCCTGAAGGATGGAGTTTCCACGCAAGAAGGGTAAAAATTAACACCCCAGAGCAGCTGCAGCCCCACAAGGAGGGGCTTTTCGCCATTCAGACCGCTGCATCGCGTCTGATTGTTCACCTTTGAAAAACCTGAAGCTGCAAAGAAACACGCTATGAATCCGACTGCCCGCCTTCGCGCCCCGGCGCCCAACACTTCCCCGAACAGCGAACCGGCCGAAGCGCAGGCCAGGCGCATCGAAGAATTGGAGCAGCGCCTGGCCCAGCGCACGCACATGCTCACCGAGACCCTGCAGACTCTGGCGGCCGAGACCGGGCGGCGCGAAACCCTTCAGGCCAGCCTGATTGAGGCGCAGCGGTTTGAGTCGATTGGCCTTCTGGCTGGTGGCTTGGCGCACGATCTGGCCAATGTGCTGATGGGGCTGTCGCTCGGGTTCAAGCTGCTTGAGCGCCTCTCGCAGGACGAGCGCGTGCGCAAGGTGGTCACCACCGGCCAGCGCGCCATTGACGACGGCAAGGGCTTGATCGCCAACCTGAGAAGTTTTACCGGCAGCCGCACTGATTCGCCAGCGCACATTGACACGGCGGCATGGCTGGCCGGGCAGGAGGTGTTTCTGGGCGGCGCGGTCGGCCCCCGTATCGCTTTTCATCTGCACATTGCGCCCGATGCGTGGCCCGTGCAGGCCCAGGAGCGAAGCCTGAGCGCGGCGCTGACCCAGTTGGCAGTCAATGCGCGCAGCGCCATGCCCGGCGGTGGCGAACTCACGTTGGCGCTGCACAACCTGCCCAGCGGCGCGGCACGCCCGACACGGGCACCGGACGGCGATCTGGTGGTTTTTTGCCTCACCGATACCGGCTGCGGCATGACGCCCGAGGCGCTGGCTCAAGCCACGGCGCCACCGTTTTCGAGCCAGGCGGCGGCGCAGGAAGGCGGGCTGGGGCTACAGATGGTCATAAACTTTGCCCGAGACGCCGCTGGCTGCCTGCACCTGGAAAGTCAAAGCGGCGTTGGTACCCAGGCCAGCCTGTACCTGCCCCGCTGCGACGACGACGATGGCGCCGCGCTGCTCGCATCCAGCTTGTCCGCCGCGCCTGCCACCGCTTCAGGTAAAACCGCCCTGCTGGTCGATGACGATGACTTGACGCGCCCGGCCCTCGCCGCGCAACTGCGCGCCCAGGGTTTGCGGGTGGTCGAGGCCGACAGCCCTGAGATGGCGCTGATCCTGCTGCCCACCCTCACGCAGTTGGCACTGGCTGCCGTCAGCGTCACATTGCCCGACATGGGCGGCCCGGCGCTGGTGCAGCACCTGCGCCAGCAGCGCCCCGGCTTGCAGACGGTGCTGCTGGACAAAACGACCAGCCCGGCGCAATGGAGCCTGTGACCGTTCGACCCCGGCTGCCGGGCAGCGCCCAAGCCTGACTCGGCGACAGCCCCAGAACCGGCGGCGCAAAACCGCCTGAGCGACTTGAACGCTGCGACAGGCGCCCGTACCCAACCGTCAGGAATTGTTCTTTTTCAGCTGGGACAGCAAGGCAAAGGGATTGGGCTTTTCGCTGGCTTCATCGGCCAGCTCGTCTTCGCCTGCCTGCAGCACGGGCGCGACCGGGCATTCGTCGTGCATGGGCACCAGCGGCAGGGCCATGAGCAGCTCGTCTTCGAGCACGGCCAGCAGGTCAAACTGCGGCGCCATGACCAGCAAATCCTCTTCGGAGTCGTCGTCCTGCTCCATCGCAATGGCTTCCGTGGCGACAAAGCGGTACCACTGATCGATTTCCAGCGGCACAGTCACCACACCCATGCAGCGCTGGCAGATCAGCGGAAAAAGGACGCTGGCCTGCAAATGCAGCCAGACATCAGGCTCAGCGCCCGAGCCGGGCCGCAGTTCGGCCTTCGCCTGCCAGCTGACAGCGGCGTCGTGCGTCAGCCCCTGCGCCTCCTGCGCCAGGCGCTCCATATCCTGCAAAGGTGTGATTTCAATGAGTGGCCGGCCTTCCTGGGCAAGCGCGGGCATGTTGAGCCGGGTAGCGTGAAGAGATTTTGACATCCCCGCAGTGTAAGAGAATCGCAGACATGAACCTAGCCACTCCCCCCGCTCTTTTGCCTGTTTCCGCCGCGTCAGCCACCACCACGCCGTCCCCTGCCAGCCGCACGCTGGTGCTGGGCTCGACCTCGCCGTACCGGCGCGAGCTGCTTGCGCGCCTGCACATTCCCTTCGACGTGGCCGCGCCCGATGTCGATGAAAGCCCGCTGCCCGGCGAAGCCCCGCAGGCGCTGGCCGAACGGCTGGCGCTGGCCAAGGCCCACGCCGTGGCCAGTGCTTTTCCGCAGGCCGTCGTCATCGGCTCGGACCAGGTCGCCGATTTAAACGGCCTGTCGCTGGGCAAGCCCGGCACGCATGAAAAGGCCGTGATCCAGCTGCGCCAGATGCGCGGCCAGACGGTGATTTTTCAGACCGCCGTCGCCGTCGTCTGCCTCGAAAGCGGTTTTGTGCAAACTGACCTGGCTGCCGTGCGCGTCAAATTCCGCGATTTAACTGATCAAGAAATAGAAAACTACCTGCGCGCCGAGCAACCCTACGACTGCGCGGGCAGCGCCAAAAGCGAAGGGCTGGGCATTGCGCTGCTCGACGCCATCGACAGCGACGACCCGACCGCGCTGATCGGCCTGCCCCTCATTCGCACCTGCCGGATGATTCAG
>CAIYKK010000591.1 GCA_903926695.1 uncultured Burkholderiales bacterium | reverse complement strand
TGGGGCTGTCAATGGCTGTGCGGCTTGCGCGGGTGAATCTGGATGGCCACCGGCTTGATAGTTTGCGGCGCGTGCTCATGGCCGTGATTGCAATCCGGGCCGTGAACGTGGGCGGCGGCTGGCGCTGGCGCGGCTGCATGGCTGTGCCCATGTCCGCCCGCGCTGTACGCGCCGCCTTCCGGCTCAAAGGCTTCTTCGACGGCCTGCACGGTCAGGTGCATGGCGCGCAGCATGTCGGCCAGCACATGATCGGGCTCGATTTTCAGGTGATCGGGTTTCAACTCAATCGGCACATGGCGGTTGCCCAGGTGGTAGGCGGCGCGGGTCAGGTCGAACGCCGAGCCATGCGCCGTGCAGGCCGTGATGCGCAACACCGCTTGCGGCGCGGCAATCACGCGCACCATCGAGCCATCTTCGGCCAGCAGCACGTCGCCGCCGCGCACCAGCGTGCCGCGTGGCAAAAACACGCCCAGCAGGCGGCCCAGCGAGTCGGTGGCGTCAAAGCGGCTTTTTTGGCGCACGTCCCAGTCGAGTTCCACCGTGGCGGCGCGTTTGACGAGAACCGGGGCCAGACCGGCCCCTTGCGAAATGAGTTTGGAGATTTGAAGCATCACTCTGCAATATGATTTTTGGGGTTAATGCTGGGTTTCGTGATATCAATGTGCGAACAACCAGATGTGTTTGAGGTAGCGGTAGGGGTAGGTAGTAACTACTCTGGCGCTTTTAGTGATCGCAGAAATTGATTCAATCTATCCATTCTTTTCAAAATTTCCTGCGCGTCACTAGCGGCATTCTGAAATTCCGACTTTATGGATGGGTTCACTGACGAATCCGAAAAGTCTTCCAGCATATCCACGAGCTCTGGTAGCGCTTCCCTGTCTTTTTCTAAAAATGCTACCCAAAGCAACTGAAAGGCTTTTGGAGCATTTCTTTCCCCGCCACTGCCGTAATAAGTCATATGGGCAAGGGCACGAATTGATTCTGTGTGACCTGCGTTGGCTCCTTGAAGGAAGGCTGCTCTGGCAAGAGTTGCGGCGGCTGGCGAAGAGTCTTGGGACAGGTCATATTCTTTTCCTGTTTGGTAGAAGTCTGCGCCGCTATATTTGCTTAAAGGGTTGGTCATTTTTATCAGTCGTTAAAGCCAGAGTGCTATTAAAACAAAAAGTAGCGCTGCGTCATCGGCAGGCTGACCGCTGGCTCGCAGGTCAGCAACTGGCCGTCGGCGCGCACCTGGTAGGTTTGCGCATCGACTTCCATCGTCGGCAGGTAGGCGTTGTGAACCATGTGCTGCTTTTGAATGCCGCGAATGTTTTTCACCGCGCTCAGCGTTTTGGCCAGACCAAAGCGTTCTTTAATCCCGGCGGCCAGCCCGGCCTGCGAGACAAACGTCAGCGAACCCTTGGCCACCGCGCCGCCAAACGCGCCGAACATGGGCCGGTAATGCACCGGCTGCGGCGTGGGAATCGACGCGTTCGGGTCGCCCATCGCGGCCATCGCAATGAAGCCGCCTTTCAAAATGATGGACGGTTTGATGCCGAAAAACGCCGGTTTCCAGACCACCAGATCGGCGAATTTGCCCACTTCGATGGAGCCGACTTCGTGCGAAATGCCGTGCGCAATCGCCGGGTTGATGGTGTATTTGCTGATGTAACGCTTTTGTCTTTGTCGTTACGGGGTCATAAGTTTTATATATTCATTATAAATTTCATTTGCTTTCAATAAATGACTGTTGCACTTATCAACGGTAAACATTTTGCTGTAGTCGCCATCAATGGCTTGTTCCAAAGCGTTCATTTGGTATTCGAAACTGTCAATGTTAATTTTTGGATGTTTCCATTCTGCGAGTAGCGTATCGAATGCG
>CAIYKK010000590.1 GCA_903926695.1 uncultured Burkholderiales bacterium | reverse complement strand
GGTAGCTTACTCGAACGTCTTGTCGATCAACGCAGGGTTCTGCTTCTAGTAACCACGCAAATCAATGCGTGGCTTTTTCGGCGTACAACGATACGGGCCGGTTGCGATAGTTCTAGTAACCACTCAGATCAATGAGTGGCTTGTTCCCTGCCGCTCATCACGTCGCGCTGTTCATACTTCTAGTAACCACGCAAATCAATCGTGGCTTGTTCAGGATCAACACGCAAGCGGTGAGCTTTGTCCTTCTAGTAACCACTCAAATCAATCGTGGCTTGTTCCGAACTTTACAGCGGCAGCTTCAGGCGCTTTCCCGCATCAGCGCCTCTCCGGCGGGTGTCCAGTTGACCTGCGAGGGCGCGTAGCCGCCGACGCTCACCACGCCCAGCACCGCGCCCTCGCCGTCCAGCAATTGAAAATTGCCGCACACCTCGCCGCAGCCCCGCGCCGTTTGTGCGCCCAGCACGGGCGTTCGGCTGAAAAGGTCCAGCGCGCCCAGCAGCGTTGACAGGTCTTTGGCCGTGGCTTTGTCGATGATCATGCGGCTTTTCAGTTCGATGCCCGAGGGCATGGCCTCGTAGCTGAACAGGGTTTTGGTCGAGTTTTTCATCTCGCCCATTGCCGCGAGCAGTTCATTGCGCTGCGCCTCGGCCAGCGCCAAAGCGGCTTTGATTTCGGTGGCGTCCTGCACCGCTTTTTCGGCCTTGCGCACTTGGGATGCCAGCTTTTTCACCACGGCCTCGGCGGCGGCGCGCTTGGAATTGGTGGCGTTGCGATTCACAAAGCGGCTGACTTCGCTGTCGGCCATCGCGTCGAGCACGTCAATGTCGCTGTCGAGGTCTTTGCGCACGCCTGCAAACGCTTCAGGCTCCACATCGACCACGGGCACAAAGTGGCCCACCGACAGGCGCGACTTCACGCCCAGCCCCGCGCCGAACAGGTCAACGAGGTGGTTGTCGGCACGGCGCTTTTTCAGCGCCACCAGATCAATGTCTTCGCTGGTCTCGCTGGACGCATCCTGGCCCAGCATGGCTTCGTACACCTGATGCAGCGTCCAGGGTTTGCCTGCCGCAGCGGCCTGCTGCATCAGCGGCTGAACCGCCAGCCGGCGCAGCTTGCCGCGCACCGTGGTGGCGGGAATGTAGGCGGTCTTTTTCGGACGGCCATCGCTGTCAACGCCTCGGGTCATTTTGGGGTGGCCGCTCTGCTCGGGCAGCTTGATGGAAACGGGCTGAACCGTGGTCAGCGTGGCATTGATGATGATTTTGGTCATGGGAATGCTCCCCTTTTTATACAGATAACAATGAAAAACCGAAAGCGCGGCCCGTGCTGCCAATGCCGGTGCGCAGCGCGCTTTCAAAGGCCGCAATGTCGATCACCTTGAGCACGCCGGTGAAGTCGGTGGCATCGAGCTTGAAGCAGCGGCCCGCCTGATCTTCAACGGTGGCGAATTCGCTGGTGCAATGCACGGCAATCACCTCGAAGCCGTGGCGCTGGCCTTGTCGGCCCAGCCACGCCTGCCGGGCCGTGTGGTCGCCACGCGGCGGGTAAATGTGGCGGCCCCGCACCTTGCTGCTCACGCAGGCGCGCAGGTTGAACATGCGCAGCTCGCCGAGCTGCACCGTGGGCAGCTCCGCCCCTTCAGCGTCGAGTGCCGCCGTGGTGCGGATGGTGAGCGTGTCG
>CAIYKK010000589.1 GCA_903926695.1 uncultured Burkholderiales bacterium | reverse complement strand
TGCAAAGACGACTGGACAAAGCAGCGCGTGGTGACAATGAGTTTCGCGCATGGTTTAACAAGCGTCTCATGACTGAGGCGGAAAAAAGCCCTGAATTCATTGACCGTATCCTCTGCTGGTTTCCCGAGGATGGCTTGAAAGTGGAATACAGCCGCAAAGGCAACGGCCAAAATTTTGAGCCTATTGGGCAAGCCTCGCAGGGCCAGCGGGCCGCCGCCATGCTGGCTTTCCTGCTGGCGCACGGCACGGAACCTTTGGTGCTCGACCAGCCCGAAGACGATTTAGACAACCATCTGATTTACGACCTGGTGGTGCGGCAAATCCGCGCCAACAAGCAGCGCCGCCAGCTCATCATCGTCACGCACAACCCGAACATCGTCGTCAATGGCGATGCGGAAATGATTTACGCGCTCGATTTCAATTCGCAATGTTTTATCAGTCAATCCGGGTCGTTGCAAAACCAGAAAATGCGCGATGAAGTTTGCAGCGTGATGGAAGGCGGCGAAGATGCTTTTGACCTGCGCTACCGGCGTTTGGGAAGGAAGGTTTAACCATGTTTGACAACCCCGTGGACCTGATTGAAAAAATCCGCCTCGGCGAAGACACTTTTCTGGAACTCAAAGAAGTGCGCTTTGCGGGCAGCAAAGTCACGGCTCCACACCGCGATTCGCTGGCGGACGAGCTGGCGGCGCTGGCCAACAGCCGGGGCGGCGTTTGCGTTCTGGGCGTGGATGACAGCCGGGAGGTTGTGGGCATTGCGCTGAACCGGCTCGATGCCGTGGAAGATTTTGTCCGGGAGATTTGTGTGTCTTCCATCACGCCGCCGCTGGCCCCGGCCATTGAACGCCTGAGTCTTCCTTCCAGCACCGGGGAAATGCTGCCGGTGATTAAAGTCGATGTGCCGAGTAGCCTGTTTGTTCACAGAAGCCCCGGCGGTTATCTGCACCGGGTGGGCAGCGCCAAGCGCGAAATGGCGCCGGACTATCTGGCGCGGCTGTTTCAGCAGCGCAGTCAGGCGCGCATCATTCGCTTTGATGAGCAGCCCGTGCCAGGCGCGACGCTGGACGATTTGAAGCCGCAACTCTGGCAGCGCTTTGCCAGTGCGCGGGTCAACGACAGCCGCGAAGTTTTGCTCGACAAGCTGGCGATGGCCCGTCCTGACAGCGACGGCGTATTGCACCCAACCATCACTGGCGTGCTCATGGCCACTGACGATCCTCGGCGCTGGCTGCCCAATGCCTTCATTCAAGCCGTCGCCTACCGGGGAACAGAAATACGGCCTCAAGGCGATCAGGCTTACCAGCTCGACGCGCAAGACATCACGGGGCCGCTGGATCAGCAGGTGCTCACTGCCTGCCACTTTGTGCGCAAAAACATGCGCGTAGCTGCCAGCAAGCAAGAGGGGCGGCACGATCTGCCTCAGTTCGATTTGACGGCGGTGTTTGAGGCGCTGGTCAATGCCGTGGCGCACCGCGATTACGCGATTTATGGTGCCAAGATTCGCCTGCGCCTGTTTGCCGACCGGCTGGAGTTGTATTCGCCGGGCATGATTCCCAACACCATGACGGTCGATAGCCTGCCGTACCGCCAAGCCGCCCGAAATGAGGAGATCACCAGCCTGCTGGCCAAGTGCAGCCTTCCCGAAAGTGAGCGCGGCTTTTCAGGGCGCAGCGCCATGATGGACAAGCGCGGCGAAGGCGTTCAGATCATTTTGGACTTGACCGAAAAACTGGCGGGTATTCGGCCAATTTACCGGCTGGTTGATGAGTCCGAGTTGTTGCTGGTGATTCCGGCGGCTGCCTTAGCCTGATACGTCTGATCGCCAAGATCATTGAAATGGAGTTTTTGTGAGTTTTCAAAGTTTCCCCTCCCACGTCAAGCTCGTCGATGTCGGCCCTCGCGACGGCCTGCAGAACGAAAAATCCCCGGTGCCCGCCGCCGTCAAGATCGAGCTGGTGCAGCGTCTGCAAGACGCGGGCCTGCGCGAGATCGAGGTGACCAGCTTTGTTTCACCCAAATGGGTGCCGCAGATGGCCGACAACGCGCAGGTCATGGCGGGCATTGCGCGCAAGCCCGGCGTCCGCTATTCGGTGCTCACGCCCAATTTACAGGGTTTTGAAGCGGCGATTTCCGCGCCGCGTCCGCTGTGGCCTGATGAAATTGTGGTGTTCGGCGCGGCCAGCGAAGCGTTCAGCCAGCGCAATATCAACTGCTCGATAGCCGAAAGCATGGAGCGCTTTCGCCCCGTCGTGGCCGCCGCCCGCGACAAAGGCATTTACGTGCGCGGCGCGATTTCCTGCACCGTCGGCTGCCCGTATGAGGGCGACATTGCGCCCGAGCGCGTCGAGCTGGTGGCGCGGCTGATGAAAGACATCGGCGTGCAGCACGTCGGCGTGGCTGACACGATTGGCGTCGGGACGCCGCTCAAAGTGCAGCGGGCGATGGAAGCGGCGCTGCGCCATTACGATTTAAATGACGTGTCCGGCCATTTCCACGACACCTACGGACAGGCGCTGGCCAACACGCTGGCCTGTCTGGAAATGGGCGTGTGGCAGTTCGACACCTCGGTGGCCGGGCTGGGTGGCTGCCCGTATGCCAAGGGCGCGACGGGCAACGTCGCCACCGAAGATGTGGTGTATCTGCTGCACGGCATGGGCATTGACACCGGCATTGACCTCGACAAGCTGATTGACGCAGGCCAGTTCATCAGCGACTTTCTGGGCCGCAAACCGAACTCGCGGGCCGCAACGGCCTTGCTCAACCAACGGAAGAATTGATCAAACTTCGCTCCAGTTTGAAATTTTCTTCAAAAAAATAGAACTCACTTTTTGCCCCGAAATGGGCGTGGACTCAAACATGTGTGGTGCTGAATTAAAAACGCTTCCCGAAGGTGTGCAACGCGTGGCCGCCGTGCTGGAGGCCAGCGGCCATCCGCACGCGCCCGTCATGCTCGATGACGCGGCCCGCACCGCCCAGCAGGCGGCAGACGCGCTGGGCGTGGCGGTCGGCCAGATCGCCAAAAGCATCATCTTTCGGCGCAAGTCCGATGACGCGGCGGTGCTGGTCGTGACTTCCGGCGACCGGCGCGTCGATGAAAAAAAGGTCGAGGCGCTGGTCTGCGCGGACGGGCGGCGGCTGGGCCGCGCTGACGCGGAGTTTGTCAAAAGCCGCACCGGGTTTTCGATTGGCGGGGTGTCGCCGTTGGCGCACGCTGTGCCGTCGGTCACGCTGATTGATCAGTCGCTGTTTCGCTTTGGCGAGATTTGGGCGGCGGCGGGCCATCCGCATGCGGTGTTTCCGCTCTCGCCGCAGCAGTTGCAGAGTTTGACGGGCGCGCCGGTGGCCGATCTGGCGGTGCAGGACGATGACAAGCTGGCGCTGCAGCGCGCGGCCAGCCAGGTTCGGGCGCGGGCGTTGACGCTGGCGACGCAGGCCGATGCGCCGTCGCCCTGCATTTCGATTTGCCGCATGAGCGAGAGCACCGGCCTGTGCGAAGGGTGCTTTCGCACCCGCGACGAAATTGCCGTCTGGAGCAGCGCCAGCGATGCCAACAAGCGCCGCCTGTGGGCCACGATTGAGCAGCGCATGGAGGCGCTGGTTGTATGAGCGCTGACTTCACACCCGCTGGCCTCACGCCGACTGACGAATTGCTTTCCAGTTCCGGCGGCCAGCCCGAAACGCTACCGGCCAAGCTACTTGTGGCGGGTGAACTGAAAAACATCACCTGCTACCTCGATTTCATTTCGCCTTACGCGTATCTGGCGTTCGAGCTGTTGCCCGAGGCGCTGCAGGGCATCAGCTACCGCGTGAGTTACCAGCCGGTGCTGCTGGGCGCGCTGTTCAAGCACCACGGCCAGCTTGGGCCTGCAGAAATCGCGCCCAAACGCGACTGGACGTATCGCCAAGTACTGTGGCTGGCGCACAGCCGGGGCGTGCCGCTGCAAATGTCGGCCAGCCACCCGTTCAGCCCGCTGCCGCTGTTGCGCCTGGGGCTGGCCTGCAGCCCTGAAACCGAACCCGCCGCGCCGAATCGCTACGTGTGCGAAACGATTTTTCGCCACGTCTGGCGCGGCGGAGCCGAAGCGCTGGAACCCGCCCGCTTGCAGGTACTGACCGACGCACTCGCGCCGCGCCGCGAAGTCAATGGCGACGAAGTCAAGGCCCAGCTCAAGCGCAATACCGACGAAGCCATTGCCCAAGGCGTGTTCGGCGTGCCAACTTTTGTGGTTGATGGCCGGGTGTTTTGGGGGCTGGACGCGCTGCCCATGCTGCGCGGCTATCTGCTGGGCGACTCGTGGTTTGACGGCCCTGGCTGGGACGCGGTCGCCAAGGTGCGGGTGGGCCTGCCGCGCCGGTAAATTGTTGCAAATCGTGTCTTCAATGGTGGGAGAATTGCGGCAAACAAGCTCAGACCAGGAAGTTCACCATGCCCAGCGCGTTCGATTTTTCCGCTTCTCCCTTTGATTGCCTGACACCCGACGAGCAGAGTCTGGTTCAGGACAACGTCGATATTGCCTACTTTCCCCAGGGCGTCACCATTTTGGCGCTGGGGGCGCAGCCCACGCACCTGTTTGTCATCATCAAGGGGTTTGTGCAGCAGTTTGACGGCAACGAAGTTGTCACGACTTACGGCCCCGAAGACTGTTTTGACGGGCGCGGCTTGATGTCGGGCAAGGTCAGCAGCCGCTTTGTTGCTGCCGAAGAAGTGGTGGCTTATCAACTCGCCAAGCGCGCCGTGGGCGACCTGATCGCCAGCAATGTGACTTTTGGCGCGCTGCTGTTTTCGGACCTGTCGAACAAACTCAGCGCCCTGTCCGAGCGCCAGAGCCGCCACGAACTGCAGTCGCTGAACATGGCGCGGGTCGATGAGGCGTTTGTGCGCCAGCCGTATTTTGTCGATGCTGACACGTCGATTCTGGAAGTGACACGGCAGTTTCAAGCGCTGCGCACGGCCACGCTGCTGGTGCGCGATAACCAGGTGTCGCCGCCAGCGGTGGGCATTTTTACCCTCACCGGGCTGCAGCGGGCGATTCTGGACGGCACGCCGCTGGACCGTCTGGCGGTGCGCGGGCTGACCACTTTTTCCCTCATCACGATCAAGCCCAGCGAGCAGATTGGCGACGCGCTGGCCATCATGATCAAACACAAAGTGCATCGGCTGGTGGTCGCCGAGGGCGAAAAAATCACCGGCGTGCTTGAAGCGCTGGACGTGTTCAGCTTTTTGTCGAACCACTCTTACCTGATCAACAGCCAGATTCTGGACGCGCAGGATGTACACGCGCTCAAGCAGGCGGCCAGCCAGATCACGCGGCTGATTTCGCTGCTGTACCGCAGCGGCACCAATGTGAGCATGATTGCGCGTCTGGTGCAGGAGCTGAACGCCAAGCTGTTCGAGCGCGCCTGGCAGCTGATCGCGCCGCCCGAGCTGGTCAGCAACAGCTGCCTGTTTGTGATGGGCAGCGAAGGGCGCGGCGAGCAGCTGCTCAAAACTGATCAGGACAACGCCCTGGTGCTGCGCGACGGCTACGAGCCTACGGTCGATGTGGCGGCAGTGTGCAGTCAATTTTCTGCCGCGCTGGCCGATTTTGGCTACCCGCCGTGTCTCGGCAACATCATGGTGAGCAATGCGCAGTGGCGCCAGAGCGTGAGCAGCTTCAGCCAGACGGCGCGCCTGTGGTTCATGAGCCCGACGCCCGACAGTTTGATGGAACTGGCGATTTTTCTGGACGCCCATGCCGTTTGCGGCGACCGCAGCCTGCTTGAACAGGTGCGCTCGGCGGTCTATGCAATGACGGCTGACAACGACGCGATGCTGGCGCGCTTTGCCTCGGCGGTGAACGCATTTGGCAGCGGCGGCGCTTGGTGGAGTCGGTTGCTGTTTCTGGGCGATCAGGGCAAAGAGGCGCTGGACATCAAAAAAGCGGGCACCTTCCCGCTGGTTCACGGCATCCGCAGCCTGGCCTTGGCGAACCACATCCACGCCAGCTCGACCGCCGAGCGGGTGCAGGCGCTGGTGGCCATCGGCAAACTGCCGGAAAAGCTGGCCAACGACCTGATCGACAGCCTGCATTTTTTCATGGGCTTAAAACTCAAGGTGGGCCTGCACCAGATCGAAACTGGCCATGAGGCGACCGACGGCATTGAACTGGACAAACTCAGCAGCCTGGACCGCGATTTGCTCAAGGACACGCTGGGCGTGGTCAAGCAGTTCAAGGCGCTGCTCAACCAGCGTTTCCATCTGG
>CAIYKK010000588.1 GCA_903926695.1 uncultured Burkholderiales bacterium | reverse complement strand
TGCTCACGCCGCTGGCGCTGCAGGGCAGCGGGCGCATGGTGCTGGTTCAGCGCGGCTGGGTGCCGCGTGACTTCAACGAACGCACCCGCCTGCCGACCATTGCCACGCCCGCCGGGCTGGTGCGCGTCGAGGGCCGCATCGCCCCGCCGCCGTCGCGGCTGTACGCGTTCAAAGGCGACGACGTGGGGCTGATTCGCCAAAATCTTGATTTGAATGCCTTCCGCCTGGAAACCGGCCTGCCGCTGCTTGACGCCCCGGTGCTGCAGACCGGCCCGGCCAGCGACGGCCTGCTGCGAGAATGGGCCGCGCCCGCGCTGGGCGTTGAAAAGCATTACGGCTACGCCTTTCAGTGGTTTGCCCTGTGCGCTCTGGTGGTCGTTTTGTATGTGTGGTTTCAGCTGATTCTTCCTTTTCGTGCCTCATCGCCTGCCTCGCGCGGCGATCAACCGCCTCAACTACCGTGACCAACCGCCCGCTTGATGCTTCTTTTGCCCCGCAGGATCAGCCGCTGGGCTTGACTGTCCACGCCATGCCCAGCTTGAGCGCTCCGGCACCCGCCACGCGGGCCGGGCGCTGGAAAATGCTGGCCGTGCTGCTGGTGTGCGCCAGCCCGGTGGTGGCTTCTTATTTCACTTATTACGTTGTGCGGCCTGACGGGCGGCGCAATTTTGGCGAACTCATTGAACCCCAACGCCCGCTGCCGCCGCTGGCAACCCGCACGCTGGACGGCCAGAGCGGCCAGCTCACCGCGCTGAAAGACCAGTGGCTGCTCCTGAGCGTAGCCAGCGGCGACTGCGATGTGCGCTGTGAGCAGAACCTGTATTTCCAGCGCCAGCTGCGCGAAGCGCTGGGCAAAGAAAAACAGCGGCTGGATCGCGTCTGGCTGGTCAGCGACGATGCCGCCGTGCGCCCGGCGCTGCTGCCCGCGCTGGCGTCGGCCACGGTGTTGCGTGTGCCGCCCGCTGGGCTGGCCCAGTGGCTGGAACCCGCGCCCGGCCAGCGGCTGCAGGATCACCTTTATCTGGTCGATCCGCTGGGCAATTTGATGATGCGTTTTCCGGCCAACATGGACGCCGCCGCCGCCGCCAAGGCCAAGCGCGATCTGGACCGCCTGCTGCGCGCCTCCAGCAGCTGGGACAAGGACGGGCGAGGGCGCTAGGCCATGACCGCCCCCGCGCTGTACGACCTGAGTCCGGCCCTGCGCCTGATGCTGATGGGGCTGGCCGTCGCGCTGGGGCCGCTGGCCTGGGTCTGGCTGCGCCACCAACAGGCACCGCTGGCCCAGCGCCTGCAGCGGCTGACGCTACTGACTTTGTTTCTGACCTTTGATTTGGTGATATTCGGTGCGTTCACCCGGCTGACCGATTCGGGCTTGGGCTGCCCCGACTGGCCGGGCTGCTACGGCAGCGCCAGCCCGCTGGGCGCGCAGCAACACATCGCCGCCGCGCAGAGCGCCATGCCGACCGGCCCCGTCACCCATTCCAAGGCATGGATTGAAATGATTCACCGCTATCTGGCCACGGGCGTGGGCGTGCTGATTCTGACGCTGGCGCTGGCCGCTTGGGTGGCGCGCTGGCGGCAGCGGCGGCAGCGGCGGATCGGCAGCGCAGATACGCGGGACTGCCGCGCAGATCAGCCGCCCGGCAGCGCGCTGCCCTCGCCCTGGTGGCCGATGGCGGCGCTGGTCTGGGTTTGCCTGCAAGGCGCGTTCGGGGCGCTCACGGTGACGATGAAGCTGTTTCCGCTCATCGTGACGCTGCACCTGCTGGGCGGGCTGGTCTTGCTGGCGCTGCTACGGGCACAGTCGCTGCGCCACGCGCAGGCGCAAGGCCAACAAGCCCCGACGGCGACGCTGGGCGCTGGCCTGCGGCGTTTTGCCGTGATCGCCTTTGCCCTGCTGTGGCTGCAGGTGGCGCTGGGCGGCTGGGTCAGCACCAATTACGCCGTGCTGGCCTGCAGCGACTTTCCGCTTTGCCAGAATTCCCTCTGGCCGATGATGGATTTCCGGCAGGGTTTTACGCTGTGGCGCGAACTCGGCGCGGGGCCGGACGGGGCCAGTATCACCTTTGCGGCGCTCACGGCGATTCATTACGCCCACCGGCTGGCGGCTTATGTGGTGGTGGCTGCGCTGCTGCTGCTGGCGTTTCTGTTGCGCCACCGGGACGGGTTTCGCACACAGGCGCGCTGGCTGGCGGGTTTGACGCTGCTGCAGCTCGCCACCGGCCTGGGCAACGTCTTGCTGGGCTGGCCGCTGGCGGCCGCTGTGATGCACACGGGCGGCGCGGCGGCGCTGGTGGTGGCGCTCACGGGCATTATTTTTTCAAGCTGTAGCGAGCCTGCGCCGGTGCGCGCTTGCCCCTTCACTAACTCCAGGGTGACCGCATGAATTCCCCTCTGCCATCTGCCGCCACCGCGCCCAGCCTGTCCGCCGCGTCGCGGCTGGCGCAGTTTTATGCGCTGACCAAACCGCGTGTGATCCAGCTCATCGTGTTTTGCGCGCTGATCGGCATGGTGCTGGCCGTTCCCGGCGTTCCGGGCTGGGCGGATGTGCAATTGGCCTTGATTGCCTGCGTCGGCATCTGGCTGGTGGCCGGGGCGGCGGCGGCGTTCAATTGCCTGGTTGAGCAGCACATCGACGCCAAAATGCGCCGCACCGCCTGGCGTCCCACCGCACGCGGCCAGCTGAACAACCCGCTGACACTGGCGTTTTCCGCCGCCCTGTGTGCGTTGGGCTCGTGGATTTTGTATGTCTGGGTGAATCCGCTGACGATGTGGCTGACCTTTGCCACCTTTGTCGGCTACGCGGTGGTCTATACCGT
>CAIYKK010000587.1 GCA_903926695.1 uncultured Burkholderiales bacterium | reverse complement strand
GGCATGTCTTTGGAGTCATGATCCTGGTCTTCCAGCGCAAAGAAGTCGCCCGCCACATTGCGCAGAACCAGGTTCTCCAGCCGCGTCAAATCGTACAGGCCGTACCTGAGCGCCTGCGCCAAAGCCGCCAGGAAAGGCTGTGCCGGGTAGGAGCGCTGGAGCTGCAGCAGCCGGTTCAAGGCGCGCGTGCCCCGGCCATTGAGGTGCCTGGTGAGCGCACTCACGTAGGCGGCCAGCACGGGTGCCTGGGCGCACAGCAACTGCGCCTGTAGCGAGGGTTGGCGGGGTGTGCGTTGCGGTATGGTGTGATGCCCAGGCAAAGTGTTGCGTGCATTGCGCACGCCGACCAGACGGGGATGGCTGGCCACCAGAGAGCGCTTGTAATGAATCTCGACCGTGGCGTAATGCTTGTACACCGTCACCGCCTTGCCCACCAGGCGCTCCGGGACGGAATACCGGTTGGTGTCCACGCTGACGAACCCGTACAAGTCGACCACCCGGTCAAACACTTCGTAGACCGCCGGCAGTATGGACGGCAAGCTGACCAGGCAGGGCTTCTCCATCACGTACGCCGCCTCGGGCGCCATCCCCATGCTGCGCTTGGGTTTGGCATTGGCCACCTCGGTACACCAACGTAGTGCCTGTGCATTCAGGTCATCGAAAGACGTAAAACTGCGCCCAGGCAGGAAGTTTCCCTCTATCCAGGCAAAGGGCCGTTCGATCCGGGCCTTGCGGTCCGGGTCGTTGACGCGGTGGGCCATGAACTTGAACCCGAGCGCGCGTGCAAACGCTGCCATCTCGGGCGCGAACACGGCATCGGGTCCGGCGCCCCCGGCCAGCATGACGCTGGTGTTGTCGATGACGCAGAGCGGGCAGGTGCCGTCCATGAACCGGGCGGCGCGCAACAAGAAATCCTTGGCCTCGAAGCGTGTAAAGCTGGGGTAGTACCGGATGAACAGGCGGCGCGAATAGGCCAGCGTCAGCCCCGCGCAGTGCGCAGTGATGTCCTTGCCCGCCATCTCCAGCTTGTGCGGCGAGGTGTCGTGCTGCATCTCCTGGCCGGGCGCAAAGTGATATTCGCCCGAGCGTTTGACCGGTTTGCGCAGCTCGGCCTGGCGTATCCAGCGCGTGAGCGTGCTGTAGGGCGGGCGCAGATCGTAGTCGTCGGCCAGGATCTGCGCCATGCGCACCGCGTTGCCCTTGGCACGCTCATAGACATCGGTCAGGCGCTGCTGCATCGCCGCATCAATCGATTCGGGGCATGCCGAAATACCCTGAGGGGCGCGCAGAATGGCGCGCACCGTGTTCCTCGATAAATGCAATACCCGGCCGATTTCGCGCAGGCTGTTGCCCTGCTGTTGCAAGGTGAGCACGCTGTTGCGGATCTCGATCGGGGTCATGGCATCAGCCTGTTCAATTCAGTGCTCACTTTGGGCAGCGATGCATGCACCAGCTGGCACGCGCCCTGCAATTCCGGCGCCAAAGGGGGGTGAAATTTCGCCAGGTGGCGATCGACACGTCGCAGCAATTCCAGCAGGCGCCGCAACTCGCTGACCATCTCGCGTTCGGGGCCGGCGCGCAGATCCTGGGCGGTGCGCTCGCTGACACGCTCGTGCAGGCTGTCGATGAGCAGGCGCGGGTGTGCCACCATGCGCTCGCGCTGCTGCTGTTGCGCGCCCTGATAGTGTTCGAACCAGACCTGCAGCTCACGCGTGGACAGCGGGCTGCCGGTCAGACTGTGCAGAAGTTGCAGCGCATGCGCGCTGTTGGCGCGCGCCAACGGCGCCAGAATGCGCGCTGCCGCCCAGCTCGACACTTGCGCACTGCGCACCGCCTGCACCAGCTCCTGGGGCAGCGCATCGAGCAGCATCAGGCGCCGTTGCACCCAGCTCACATCACGGGCGCACTGGCGTGCCGCCTCGCGTTGGCTCAGCCCATGGGCGTCGATCAATTCACGCAGCAACAGCGCTTCCTCGATGGGGTCAAAGGTGCGCGAGCACAAGAAGCCCTGTTACATGCCACCAGCGCACAAATCGGCGTTGCTACCGCCAAACTGTTTCCTGATTTTACCATCAATGCCAATGTCGGTAGCATCGCCACCCGGGTAGGTG
>CAIYKK010000586.1 GCA_903926695.1 uncultured Burkholderiales bacterium | reverse complement strand
GTCAAGCTGCGCCCCAGCTACATCGTGGCTCAGCGCAGCGGCCAGGGTCTGACGAACGGGCCGCTTTGATGGCCAGCGGGCTGTGGTTTCTGGCCGGGGGTGCCAGCGCCGCGCTGACGCATGTGGCGGTGTTTGCGCTGGTGCAGCAACATCTGCTGCCCGAGCTGGCGAATGCTGTCGGCTTTGTCGTGGCGTTTGGCGTGAGTTTTTGCGGCCACCGGTGGCTGAGTTTTCGTGATGCAGGCACCACGCTGGCGCAGAGTTTTGCCCGCTTTGCGCTGACGGCGCTGGCCGGTTTTGCCGCCAACGAAGCGGTGTTTGCGCTGCTGCTGCGCGTGGCGCTCTGGCCCGCGCTGCTGGCCCTGCTGGCCGCGCTGGTGGCCGCAGCCGGGCAGACGTTTTTACTGAGCCGCTTTTGGGCTTTCCGGCGTTAGGACCGGGGCGCTTTGCGGTCGGCACAGCACCCAAGCTCCGCCCTTGAACACCTGAACAAAACCCTCGGGCACGCGCTCTTCGCTGGTGAGTAGCCACGCGTTGGGCTGCGCTCTGGCCTGCGCCAGCGCTTCGCTCGTCTGCAGCACGCGGGCGGCCTGCGGGTCAAAACCAGCGCCTTCGAGCAGCTCGTTTTTCCAGTTGTCGGCGGCGCTTTTGCGCAGTGCGGGCCAATCCTGAATCACCACCATAGGCGCTTTGGCCTGACGGTAAAACGGCAGATCGTAGGCGTAATCAGAGCCGAGCAGGTATAGCGGATCGGACGGTTTGGCGCCAGCGGCCTGCAGCGCCTGCGCCACGTCCTGCGCCGAATGTTTGCCGGTGTAGCGCGCCGCCGCGATGTTGCCCCCCAGCGCCAGCGCGATGCAGGCGGCGCACAGCCCGGCAAACCAGCGCTGCTGCGCGGGCAGGCCGAGCTTGAACCAGCCCACGGCAGAGTCCCAGCCCAGCGCCGCCAGTAACGCCAGCGGCGGCACCACCGGCAGGACGTAGCCGATGATCTTGGAACTGGGAATCGAAAAGAAACCGAGGATGGCCAGCAGCCAGATCCAGCACAGCGCCGTCCACGGGCGGGCGGCCAGATCAAGCGCGTTGGCCGAACGCCGCAGTTGCGCCAGCGCTTGAGCCAGCGCCAGCAAAGCCCACGGGAACAAAAGAATCAACAGGCAAGGCAGGTAAAACCACCAGGGCTGGCGGTTGTTGAACGTCGTCCCGCTGAAGCGGCTGACCTGCTGCACGCCAAACATATAGTCCAGCATGCCGGGAAACTGCTGCCCGGCCAGCCAGAACCACGGCACGGCGATCAGCGCAAACAGCGCCAGCCCCGAGAGCCAGGGCAAATACAGCACTTTTTTCAGCTGCCGCGTCCAGCCCAGCCAGACCAGCAGCACCAGCCCCGGCAGCGCCAGGCCAATCATGCCTTTGGACAGCACGCCCAGCGCGCAGGCCACAAAACCCCAGCGCGCCAGCGCGACATGCGGCCTGTCGCCGTGCATAAAAGCCAGCGCAAAACACCAGATGGCGACGCCAATCCACGCGGCCACCAGCATGTCATGGTTCACATACTGACCGCCCATCAAAAAGGCCAGGCTGCTGCCCAGCATCCAGGCGGCGCGCCGGGCCACGACTTCGCTGGTGAACTGGCGCGCGCCCAGGTACAGCGCCAGCAGCATCAGCCCGGCGTGCAGCGCAGGCACCAGCCGCAGCGCCCAGGCGTGGGCGCCAAAGACGGCCAGCGAGGCCGCTTCCAGCCAGTACAGATAAGGCGGCTTGTGGAAAAACGGAATGCCGTTCAAGCGCGGCGTGAGCCAGTCGCCGCTTTGCAGCATCCAGCGGCCAATCTCCCCGTAGCGACCCTCG
>CAIYKK010000585.1 GCA_903926695.1 uncultured Burkholderiales bacterium | reverse complement strand
GGCTCAACCAGGCCCAGGCGCTGGCCAGCATTGGCAGCTGGCACCTAAATATGACGAGCGGAAAATTGACCTGCTCGGATGAGGCGTGCCGCATATTCGGTCTGGCCATCGGCACGCCGCTGACGCCGGCAATACTCGGCGCCAGCATCCATCCGGAAGACCGCGCAGTCCCTACCGGCCGCGATGCCATGGCCGGCACCCTTTATGACGCCGAATACCGCATCGTCGCAGACGGGCAGATCAAATGGGTGCGCGAACGCGTCGAACTCCAGTTTGCCCCGGATGGGTCGCCATTGGCCGAGATGGGTACGGTGCAAGACATTACCGCGCGCAAGCTCGCGGAGCAGTCGGTGACACGACTCAACGAGCTGTTGATTGTTAGCGAAAGACGCGCGCGCGAACTGGTCGAGTTGTCATCCGACTGGTCCTGGGAGCAGGATGAACAGTTTCGCTTCACCAGCCTGTCGACTGCGGCGCCGGCGGTTATCCTGGGCACGACACGCTGGGCACAGTCGGCCCGTCCGGACGCATCGGAGTGGCCGCAGCACCGCGCGCTGTTGGAGGCGCATCAGCCCTACAGGGATTTTGAGTACGAGAGCCTGAGCGATGACGGACGCAGTCGTTGGATCAGCTCCAGCGGCCAGCCACAGTTCGATGCATTAGGCCGTTTCAAGGGCTACTTGGGGTCGTCGAAAGATATTACCGACCGCAAACAGGCAGAAACATTGCGCCACTCCGAGGCGACGTTGCGCGACCTGACCAGCCATCAGGAAATCGTCAGGGAAGGCGAGCGCAAGCGCATTGCCCGCGATATCCACGATGATCTGGGCCAGAATTTGCTGGTCTTGAAAATGGACGTGGCGACGCTGCACGCGCGCACCGGAAGCACTCATCCAAAGCTGAATAAACGGGTAGCGCTGGTATTGAACAACATCAATGCCGCCGTCAAGTCCGTCAAGGCCATCATTAACGACCTGCGTCCCGCGACGCTGGAACTTGGCCTGTATCCGGCTGTGGAGTGGCAGATCAGGGAATTCGAGCGGGTGAGCGGAATCACTTGCACCTTGACGGCGATCGGCGAGACCGGGTTCGGGCAGGATGCGGACCGAATCTCCGCATTATTTCGGATCTTCAAGGAAGCGCTGACCAATGTCGTGCGCCATGCCCAAGCCAGCGAAGTCGAGGTGACGCTGTGCCAGGACGAGCGTGGCTTCTCGATGAAAATAAAAGACAACGGAAAAGGATTTGTGCCCGGCGAGAGGAAAAAGAATTCGTTCGGGCTGGTGGGTATCAAGGAACGCATTAAATCGATGGGGGGTGAACTCACCATCGAAAGCACTCCGAACTATGGTACGACCTTGTCGATTTTCATCGGGCGCCCCCCACCGCATTCGGAAAAAATAGTAGGGATTGAAAAAACCTGAATCTTTTCTTGCTGCATCCGAGCCGCCGTGCGCGGGATTTTTTTCGCCCGCGCAATCCCCGTTTGTAGCCGATTGTGGGTGGCCCGGGCAGTCAAATTCCCAGGCTGCGCTGCAGCAGT
>CAIYKK010000584.1 GCA_903926695.1 uncultured Burkholderiales bacterium | reverse complement strand
TCCAGCCCCGAGAGCTTGGGCAGCTTCATGTCGAGCAGCACAAAAGAAGGCTGCTTGTGCGTGTCGCGCCCGGCGTAAGCGCCCTGCCCGAGCAGGAAATCGAGCGCCTCGGCACCATCTCGCGCCACTTCGATCTCTGTCGCAACGCCGCTGTCTTCCAATGTCAACACGGTTAACTCAAGATGGTCTGGATTGTCTTCAACAACGAGTATCAACTTTTTCACCCTGTGGCAGTTATTTATTCTGGACTAAAGTGCCAAATTGTAAGTAAATTTATTAACTGTAAACATCTAAGGACAATTATTTACTTTTGTCAGTTTTAAAATTTTGGTGGGCGCGGGCGGCGCGGCGTCCTCATCCGCGTGGAACCGCCGCCTCCTTGAGCTGGCGGCGCAGCGCGGCATAGTCCGGCATGACTGACTGCACCGTGGCCCAAAACTGTGCGCTGTGGTCCATCACGCGCAGGTGGCTCAGTTCGTGAACCACGACATAGTCCAGCACCGGCGGGCTGAAATGCAGCAGCCGCCAGTTCAGCCGGATGTCGCCGTTGGCCTTGGCCGTGCCCCAGCGGGTGGCGGCGCTGGACAGGCTGAGCTGGCGCCACTGCACGCCCAACAGCGGCGCAAAGTGATCGAGCCGCTCGGTGAAGACCAGCCGCGCTTGCTGCATCAGCCAGGCTTGGGCGTTTTTTTCAATCTGCGCGGACGTGGCGCCGGGCGCCAGAGCGATGCGCAGGCTGGCCGCACCCGAGTGCGCGTCACGGTGCAAAGCGGTCTGCGCCTGAAGCGGGTCCAGCGCCAGCGCCAGCACCTCGCCCCGAAACGGCAGGGCAGCGCCATCACGCCAGTCCATGCGCGCCGCCTCAAAACGCTCGTGGCGAGCGCGGGTTTCCTCCAGCTTGCGCAAAATCCAGGCTGATTTTTTCTGCAGCGCCTGATCGATTTCGGCCAGCGGCGCCGATTTTGGGGCGCTGACGGATAAGCCCTCGGCGCCGACGCTAAAGCCGATGCTGCGGCGCGCACTGCGCCCAAACGCGTAAGCCACGCGCTGCCCGCCCAGCAGCACCTCACGCGAAGCGCGGGGATGGCGGTAGCTGATCGCCTCTGCAGGCGCGGGCGCCAAAAGACCGCGCATCACCTGAAAACCCCGCACATCATGGCGACCAGACTCAGCGCTCTGGCGCCGCCTGCGTGGCTGGGCTGATGACGGCTTGCGCCTCGGTGCTGGCATAGGCGTCGGGGTCGAGGCGGCGCATTTCGGCTTCAATCCAGGCCTCGACTTCGCGCATGAGTTCGTCGGGTTTGCGCCCGGCGCTGGGAATCGGCTTGCCGATGGAAATATCCACCACGCCCGGCATTTTGATAAACGCCTTGCGCGGCCAGCATTTGGCTGAGGTCACGGCAATCGGAATCACCGGTGCGCCGGTTTCAATCGCCAGGCGGGTGCCGCCGGATTTGTAAACGCCCTTTTCGCCGCGAGGACTGCGCGTCCCTTCGGGAAACATGATGACCCAGGTGCCCTGCGCCATCAGCCGCTTGCCCTGCTCCACCACCTTGGTAAAAGAGCGGGCGCGCTGGCTGCGGTCGATGTGGATCATGTCCATGCGCGCCATCGCCCAACCGAAAAACGGGATGTAAAGCAGCTCTTTTTTAAACACATAGGCCAGCGGGTGCGGCATGATCGCGGGCATCACCAGCGTTTCCCAGGTGGACTGGTGTTTGACCAGCAGCACGGCGGCGCTTTTTTCGCCCGTGGGCAGATTTTCCAGGCCGGTGATGCGGTTTTCGATGCCCAAAATGGCCGTGCCGCTGTCCACCACCAGCTTGATCCAGCGCGCACACATCCAATACATGGTGGTGCTACTGACAAACAGCGACGCCACCACAACAAACAGCGCCCACGGAATCACCGTGAGAACCAGGCACAGCATGTGCAAAACGGAGCGAATCAGGGGCATGGCAGGCGAATCAAGGTTGAACGCAAAGGTCTAGGAATGTTCGGCGCCGCCCGCCAGGATGAAGTCGGCAAAGGCCGACAGGTCCTGATGCACGCAGGTGCCCGGCGGCAGGCCGTCCGGCGGGGCCATGCCCCGGTATTTTTCGGACTTGCCGGTGAGCACCAGGTGCGGCTCGCAGCCGGCGGCAGCGCCCGCGAGCAGGTCGCGCAGCGAGTCGCCCACGAGCGGCACACCTCTGAGCGGCACGCCGAAACGCAGGCCGATCTGCTCGATCAGGCCCGGCTTGGGTTTGCGGCAGTGGCAGTTTTCTTCTGCCGTGTGCGGGCAGTAAAAAATCGCATCGATGCGCCCGCCTGCGGCAGCGAGCAGCTTGAACATCTTGGCGTGCATCGCGTTGAGCGAGGCCACATCAAACAGCCCGCGCCCCAGGCCCGACTGGTTGGAAGCAATGACGACATGCCAGCCCGCATGGTTGAGCCGCGCAATGGCCTGCAGCGCGCCGGGCAGCGGCAGCCACTCCTCGGGGGATTTGACAAATTCATCGCTGTCGCTGTTGATGGTGCCGTCGCGGTCGAGGATGACGAGTTTCATACGGGTAAAAAATTGAAGTTTATTGGGGCACAGTGTTCGAGGCAGCAGGCAGCAAGAATTTCCAGCCGGTCACAAACCGGCCACTGAAACGCCCCGGCGCGAGCTGCAGCGCCAACGCGTCGCCCGGCTTCAACGCAGCGGCCTGCGGATCGTTGATCAGCACGCGCTGGGGAATTTCCAGACCGGAGACCTGCAACACCAGTTCGGTGCCACCCAGGCTGTGCAAATTGGGCATCTTGAACTGGCTGGTCACCACCTTGGCCGTGACGGGCGCGGCCCCGGCGGAGGCGGACGCGGCAGCGCCGTCCTGGAAAAACAGCCCTTGGCTGTTGAGGTGGCGCTGCAGGAACGCCGCGCTGCCATACAGCCACAGCGCGATCCACAGCCCGCCCAGCACCGGCAAACTGCGACCCCAGCCAATGCGGCGCAAGGCCAGAACCGCCGCCGCCAGCAGCACCAATGCCAGCGCCACCGGCCAGAGCAGCGCCAGCGGGCCATCCGTGGTGCTGACGGGCACCAGCGGCAAAGCCGCAACGGCACTCTGGCGGTCGTCGATGGACTGCAGCACCCAGCGCAGCCCCGCCATCACGGCAGGCGGTCCAAACAGCAACCAAGCCGTGTGCAGCGAAGTCCAGCCGGACAGCCAGCCGGTCAGCGGTGCGCCGGGCGCGGGGTTCGGGGAGTCGGGGGCGTTCATAAACGATTCGCGGGCCGCAGACTCAGGCCACCAGACGCGACAAATCGGCCACGCGGTTCATGGCCACATGCAGCGTCTTGAGCAAGCCCAGCCGGTTCAAGCGCAGTTCGACCGCGTTTTCCACGTCGTCAGGCACGTTGACCATCACGCCGTCGAAGAACGCATCAACTGGCGCACGCAACGCGGCCAGCGTTTGCAGCGAAGCGGTGTAGTCGCCTGCGTCGAACTGCGTGTTCGCCTTGGGCAGCACGTCTTTCATGACGACGTACAGGGCAATTTCGGCAGCTTCTTTGAGGTCGATCTCGCTGACGTGGGCATCGACTTCGGGCGCTTTTTTCAGGATGTTGCCGATGCGCTTGTTGGCCGCTGCCAGCGCGGGCGCTTCGGGCAGGGCGGCGAAGGCGCGCACGGCGGACAGGCGCTTGGGAATATCGCCCAGACGCTGAGGCCGCTGCGACACCACCGCATCGACTTCCTGCGCGCTGAATCCCTGCTCGCGCAGGGAACCGGCGAGGCGGTCATAGATGAAGTCAAGCAGCAAACCAGACCGTTCCACAACCTTGCCTTCAAACGGTTTGTACTCGTCATTGACCAGTCCGCTGGGCAAGCAAACATCAATCAGGTGGAACGCGCCAAATGACTGCTCGATAAGCGACGCCAAATCCAGCGGCAGGTCTTTTTCAACCAGCATGCGAATCACGCCCAGCGCATGGCGGCGCAGCGCAAACGGATCGCGGTCGCCGGTGGGCAGGTTGCCGATACCAAACATGCCGACCAGCGTTTCCAGCTTGTCAGCCATTGCCACGATCAGGCCGACGTTTTCACGCGGCAGCGTGTCGCCCGCAAAACGCGGCTTGTAATGATCTTCAATCGCGTGCGCCACTTCAAACGACAAGTTGTCGTTGGCCGCGTAGTAGCCGCCCATGATGCCCTGCAGTTCCGGGAACTCGCCCACCATGTCGGTGACCAGATCGGTCTTGGCCAGCAGTGCGGCGGTATCGACGCACGACAGCAGGTAATCGCGGGCGATGTCGCCCTCGTCCGAATCGAGCACCGGGTTGTTCGCTTCGATCTGCGCAAACAGCTGCTCGGCAATCGCCTTGGCAATCGCACGCACGCGCTGTATGCGCTCGCCCTGCGTGCCCAGCTTGTTGTGATAAACCACCTTGTCCAGCCCTGCAACGCGGGATGCCAGCGTTTTCTTGCGGTCCTGGTCGAAGAAGAATTTGGCGTCGGCCAGACGCGGGCGCACCACGCGCTCGTTGCCGCCAATGACAAAGCTGGCATCAATCGGGCTGATGTTGCTGACGACCAGAAACTTGTTCGTCAGCTTGCCGCTGGCATCAAGCAGCGGAAAGTATTTCTGATTCGCCTTCATCGTCAAAATCAGGCATTCCTGCGGCACGGCGAGGAATTCTTCCTCGAAGCTGCACACCAGCACGTTCGGGCGCTCAACCAGCGCGGTCACTTCATCGAGCAGCGCGTCGTCTTCAATCGGCTGCACGCCGCCGCCGATGTCTGCGGCGGCTTCGGCCAGCTGGCGGGCAATTTCGGCCTTGCGCTGGGTAAAGCTGGCAATCACCGCACCGTCGATTTCCAGCGTGGCGGCGTAGCTGTCGGCGTCATGAAAAACCACCGGATCGACGGCGGCTTCAAAGCGATGGCCGTGCGTGCTGTTGCCCGCCTTCAGGCCCAGCGCCTTGACGGGCACGACGGTGCTGCCGTGCAGCGCGACCAAGCCGTGGGCCGGGCGCACAAAGTTCACGCTGGTCCAGCCGGGCAGATCGCAGTCGCTCTGGAGT
>CAIYKK010000583.1 GCA_903926695.1 uncultured Burkholderiales bacterium | reverse complement strand
CTGCAGCGCCGCCCGATTGGCCACCACCGACTCGGGCCGGTCACCGACGTGAGTGCCCAGATTCAGACTCTCATACGGCGGCACAGACACGCCACCAGCCCGGCTGGTGAAAACTGCATGTACTCCGGCTGGCACGGGCCAGTTAAGAATCAGCCAGTCGGAGGGTAACGCGGTCATTTTGTCCTTTGTGAAAATTTGAGTGCAGCATATAGGGGGCGGATTACAACATTACTGCACGTCATAAATACCTTGCCGGGTGACAGTCAAAATTAAACCACTACCGGTTTTTTGTTGCAAATCCAGGGCTTTGTTGAACACAAACCGGCGCGCCCCGGCAAAGCGGCGCATGTCCAGCGCCTGCCCGCCTTTGGGCATGAGTTCAAACTTGAAGGCTTGGAGGCGCTGCATGCTGGAATTTTAATCAGCGGTTTGACTTGTTGACAGCAGCAGAGGACGCCTACGGTGTCCGCGCTCTGCATCCCCGCCCTGAAGGACGGGCTTTCCGCGCAAGAAGGGTAAATTTTCAGTCCGGCGTTCTGCTGGCGTTTTCTTGAAAGCATGTCTGCGCCTACAATCGAAGTAATTGCTTAATTACTTAGGTTGTCATGAATGTATCCGGCAAAAGCGCCAAGCAGTCCACCGCAGCCCGTCAGGCCGGGTTGATTGAGGCCGCTTTGCGGCTGGCCGCGCAGCGTAGCCCGGCGGGCATCACGACGGGCGATCTGGCGCAGGCTGTAGGCATTACACAAGGCGCGGTGTTTCGCCACTTTGCTAGCAAGGAGTCGGTTTGGCTGGCGGTACTCGATTGGGTCACTGACCGCCTGTTGGCCAGACTGCGGGCCGCCGCCGACGCTGAACTGGCCAGCACCCAAATTGCCGCCCCGCTGGTCGCGCTGCAGGCCGTGTTCCTCGCGCATGTTGATTTTGTCGTGGCCTATCCTGGCGTGCCCCGAGTGATTTTTCAGGAACTGCAGCAGGCGCAGGACACGGCGCTCAAGGCGCGTGTGCGCGGCCTGCTGCAGCAATACCGCCAGTTGCTGATGGGCTTGTTGCAGCGTGCCCAAGCGCAGCAATTGCTCGCGCCCGGCACCGATTTGCAGGCCGCTGCGCTGTTGTTTATCGGCTCGGTGCAGGGCCTGGTGATGCAGTCGCTGCTCAGTGGCGACGTGGCGGCGATGACCGGGCAGGCACCCGGTGTATTCGCCCTGTACCGGCGCGCTCTGACGGCCACGGTAGCCACAACGCCAACAACGCCAGCACAGCCCCCGTTTGCGACCAAAAAGGAAACCCCATGACATTTAAACCTGCGCTTTCGCGCCGCCTGGCCTTGGGCGCGCTGGCGCTCTTACTGATTGGCGCGCTGGCCTTTGTGGCACTGCGCAGCGGGCCACTGGCCGCCACTCAAGTCACCGTCATGCGGGTGCAGGCCGGGCGGCTGAGTCCGTCGATTTTTGGCCTTGGCACGGTCGAGGCGCGACGCAGCTGGATGATTGGCCCGACGGCGGCGGGCCGGGTGCGCAGCGTTAAGGTCGATGTGGGCGACGCGGTCAAGGCCGGGCAGTTGCTGGCCGAGATGGACCCGGTCGATCTGGACCAGCGCCTGAGCGCGCTTGATGCGGCGCTGGCGCGGGCGGGCAGCGCGCAGGCTGCCGCGCAGGCGCAACTGGCCGACGCCACGGCGCGCCGGGCGCTGGCCGTCCTGAACGCCAGGCGCAACCAGGAATTAGCCGCGCAGAACTTCATCAGCGCCGGTGCGCTCGAAGCCCGGCTGCAGGAAAAAGCTTCCGCCGATGCCGCGCTGCAGGCGGCCCAGGCCAATTTAAACGGCAGCGGTCAGGACGCCATCCGCCAGAAGGCCGAGCGCGCCGCGCTGGCGCAGCAGCGTGGCGCGATGCGGCTGCTGGCCCCGGCTGACGGTGTCGTCACCAGCCGCGATGCGGAGGCTGGCAGCACCGTCGTGGCCGGCCAGCCGGTACTGCGGCTGATTGATCCGGCCAGTCTGTGGGTCAGGCTGCGGGTCGATCAAGGCCGCGCCAGCGGACTGGCGGTTGGCCTGCCTGCGCGTATCGTTCTGCGCTCGCAGTCGCAGCAGCCGCTGACCGGGCAGGTGGCGCGATTGGAATTGCTGGCCGACAGCGTCACCGAAGAGCGCATCGCGCAGGTGGCTTTCAGCGTCCCGGCAACGGGCAGCGCCGTCGGCGAGCTGGCCGAAGTCACGCTGCAACTGCCTGAAACAGCGCCCGCGTTGCTCGTGCCCAACGCCAGTTTGCAGTATCGGCAGGGCCAAACCGGCGTCTGGCGGCTGGAGAGCGGGCGACCCGTGTTTGCGCCGCTGCGGCTGGGCCTGCGCAGTCTGGACGGTCAGGTGCAGGCGCTGGGCGGTTTGACGGCGGGCGACGAGATTGTGGTGTACAGCCAGAAAGCCTTGACGCCCGGCGTGCGGGTGCAGGTGGTCGATGCGCTGGTGTCGCCAAAGGCCGCGCCATGATCAGCCTGGCCGGGCGCGATATTGCGCACAGCGCGGGCAAGTTTGTGCTCACCGGCATGGGCCTGGGCCTGCTGATTGGCGTGACGTTGAGCATGGCCGGAATTTACCGGGGCATGGTCGATGACGCGCAGGCGCTGCTAGGCAACAGCGGTGCCCAACTGTGGGTCGTGCAGCAGGACACGCAAGGCCCGTATGCCGAATCCTCCAGCCTCAAAGACGACGTGGTGCGCAGTGTGCGCGGCATGCCCGGCGTGGCGCAGGCGGCTAACGTGACCTATTTCACGATGCAGGTTCAGGGCCGGGACGACGCCGACACCCGCGCCATGATCGTCGGTATCGAGCCGGGTCAGCCCGGCGAACCGGGCTATCTGCTGGCCGGACGCCAGCTCACGCGCAGCCATTACGAGGCCGTCGCCGATGTCAAAACCGGCTTTGCGCTGGGCGAGCGCCTGCGCATCCGCCGCCACGACTACACCGTCGTCGGGCTGACGCGGCGCATGGTGTCTTCCGGCGGCGATCCTATGGTCTTCATCGCGCTGAAAGACGCGCAGGAAGCGCAGTTTTTGAAAGACAACGACGCCATCGTCAATGACCGCGCCCGCACCGCCGCCAACCCGGCCTTCAACCGGCCCGGCGTGCCCGGCCTGCTGGATGCGGCGCAGGCGCTGCAGACCAGCAGCCACAGCGTCAACGCCGTGCTGGTGCAACTGGCACCCGGCTTTGGTGCCGAAGAAGTGGCCGCGCCCATACGCCGCTGGAAGCACCTGACGGTGTTCACCCGCGCCGGGATGGAGGAGATTCTGGTGGCCAAGCTGATCGCCACCTCGGCCAAACAAATCGGCATGTTTCTGGTGATTTTGTCGCTGGTCAGCGCCGCCATCGTAGCCTTCATCATCTACACGATGACGCTGGGAAAAATCCGCGAAATCGCCGTGCTCAAGCTGATCGGCACGCGCAACCGCACGATAGCCGGGATGATTTTGCAGCAGGCGCTGGGCCTGGGGCTGATTGGTTTTACCGTCGGCAAGCTGGCCGCCACGCTCTGGGCACCGGTGTTTCCGAAGTTCGTGCTGTTGCTGACGCAGGACGCGCTGGCCGGGCTGGCGATCACGATGCTGATTTGCGCGCTGGCCAGCACGCTGGCGATTCGCGCCGCCCTCAAGGTCGATCCGGCGCAGGCCATCGGATGAGCGCCATGCTGAAACGCCTGGCCCGCCTGTTCGCTACGGCAGCGCCTGCCGCCGCCAGCGCCGCCCCAACGGTCGCCGCCCGCACCGGCGGCATCTTGATTGAAAACCTGCGCAAGGTTTATGGCCGGGGCGACACCGCCGTCGAAGCGCTGAAAAACGTCAACCTGCGCGTCGGCCCCGGCGAGGTGGTCGGGCTGGTCGGCCCCTCCGGCTCGGGCAAAAGCACGCTGCTCAAATGTCTGGGCGCCATCATCGAGCCGACCGCCGGGCGCATGACGCTGGGCCGCGAAGTGATTTACGACGATGGCTGGAAGGAAAAAGACCTGACCGTGCTGCGGCGCGACCGCATCGGCTTTGTGTTTCAGGCACCGTATCTGATTCCGTTTCTGGACGTGACCGACAACGTGGCCCTGCTGCCGATGCTGGCCGGACTGCCCAACGCCCAGGCCAGAGCGCGGGCGCTGGCGTTGCTGACGGCGCTGGATGTCGGCCACCGCGCCAGCGCCCAGCCGTCGCAGCTCTCGGGCGGCGAGCAGCAGCGCGTCTCGATTGCCCGTGCGCTGGCGAACCACCCGCCGGTGATTCTGGCCGACGAGCCGACCGCGCCGCTGGACAGTGAACGGGCGCTGGCGGTGATGCGCATCCTCAACCAGATGGCCGCGCAGGCCCAGACCGCCATCATCGTCGTGACCCACGATGAAAAGATCATTCCCACATTTAAGCGGATTTACCGCATCCGCGACGGCCAGACGTTTGAAGAAGCGGGCCAGGGCTTGAGCCTGTAGCGGGCTAAACCATTACACCAGGGCAGCACCCGCGCCATCGGCCTTGCACCCGCGCAGCAAGTCCAACTCTATTTTTGAATAAGTTGGCAGCAAGTTGATCCAAATTAAAATAGCCGTGTTACATTGTGTTTCCTGTATCTGTGAATTTTCGTGCAGATGCAAATTCGGTGTGGTGTTCGATTGAACCTGTACTGAAGCAAGGGGGGTTATTTTATAAATAACTCATTCAGTTTGGATTATTGAAATAATTTTACAAAACATAATCATGGCAACAACCATCACTGGCGCGCTTGGCGCCGACACCATTACCGGCCTTGCAGGCGCTGATACGCTGACGGGCGGCATGGGTAATGATCTTTATATCGTTAAATCGCTGCTCAATGTCATTGTTGAGCCGGTGAATTCGATTTATTCACCATCTTATGGCGGGATTGACACCATTCAGACCAGTGTTCTGGATGCACTCAAAACCTACTCGCTTGAAAAATCTCCTTATGTGGAAAATCTGACCTACACCGGAACGGTGGCGGCGCAGTTGAAAGGCAATGCCATTGACAATGTCATCAAGGCCAGCGCCACCGCCATCACCAACGACACACTGTATGGTGCAGATGGCAATGACTCGCTGTATGGTTATGCGGGCAAGGATTTGCTGCAGGGCGGCGTAGGGAATGACTGGCTTGATGGCGGCACGGATGTTTACGCGGACACGCTGATCGGCGGGGCTGGGAATGACACTTATGTCAATGTCACTTCAGCTGACATTGTGATTGAAGCCTTCAACTCTGGCTTTGATACCATTTCCACCGATGCCACAGGGGCGAAATACCTGGATTTGCGCGTGGGTCAACTTGTCAGGATTGAGGGTCTGATTTACAACAGCACTGTAGGCGGCGCACTGCATGGGAATAATGCCAGTAACTCAATAGTTTCCACGGGTTTGACAGGCAATGACACCCTCAATGGCTGGGATGGCAATGACACTTTGAACGGCGGCGGCGGCAATGACTTGCTGATTGGCGGCGACGGTGATGATGTTTATTTTGTGGATACCCTTGATGTGGTGAAAGAACTGGCCAACGAGGGAATAGATACCCTGATTGGCACCAAGACCAGCATTGCGACAGCCGTCTATGCAACGGTGATTGAAAACCTGACTTATACGGGCACAGTCGGTGCCAGTCTGACGGGAAATGGTTTGAATAATCAGGTGGAAGGCGGCAGTGGCAATGACACGATAGCGGCTGGCACTGGCAACGATACGCTTACAGGCGGTGCAGGCAAGGATGCACTGCAAGGGGGCGCTGGCGATGACCGCCTTTATGGTGGCACGGAGAGCAATCTGCCAATGAGTGGCTTGTTAGATTCTCAAAACGCTCGCGTGGATGACAACGTGGCTGACACCTTGATAGGTGGCACTGGCAGCGACACCTATTTCATTGACAATTCACTTGATGTTGTCACGGAGGTTTCCACTGATGTGGGGGTGGATATCATTCGTTCAACAATAGATATTTCACTGACAGCTTACAGCAATATTGAAGCTTTGGTACTGGAGGATAATTCGACCGCCTGGTTTGCCGAAGGTGATGCAAGTGCCAATATCATTATTGGCAATAATAATGATAATTATATCTCGGGCGGTGCGGGGAATGACACCCTGACAGGTGAATCAGGTACAACCTATTCTGGCCCATCTTCTTATTCTCCCTCTTCTTCCTCTTCTTTCTATTCTTCCTCTTCTTCTTTTATTGATGTGGTTGACGGCGGCGATGGCGATGATGTACTGCTGGCGCTTGCCAAGAAAACTATCGTAAATTATTATAGTGATTCTGGGGAATATGGTGATTCAGCCATTTTGTATCAAAGCAATTCAAGTAATGTGCTGATGGGTGGTGCCGGAAATGATTTTTATTTGATATGGAACGGCAATACTGCTATTTATGATGACGCCGGTGTTGATACCGTTTATCTGATGACGTCGGTCTCGCTGGAGGATGCGCAAGGCGTGGAGCGTATTGTATTGGACGGTGGCGATGCTGTTAGTGACGCCATCGCCACTGCAGTCCTTAATAAAGTGAAATCGGTTGCTGGCGATGAAATCACTGCCGCTGCCATTTTCGGCGGCGTGAACGGTATCAGTCTTGCCCTTAATGCGACTGGCAATGCGCTGAATAATTTCATTTATGGGAACGATAACGAAAATTATTTAAAAGGTCTCGATGGAAACGATTCGATGCGAGGCGGTAATGGCAACGATACGCTCGATGGCGGCGCTGGGATCGATACGCTGGTGGGCGGTAATGGCGATGACACCTATGATGTGACTGTTGGCGATGTGGTCACGGAAACTGCGACGGGCGGTATTGACATCATTCGTTCGGCAACGCTGACAAGCTTTACTGGATATGTCAATATAGAGGGCTTGGAATATACTGGAACTAATGGCGTACTCTTGCAAAATGGTACGGCTAATACCAGCGTTGAATCTTTTATAGGCGGTTCTGGAAACGACACGATCAATGG
>CAIYKK010000582.1 GCA_903926695.1 uncultured Burkholderiales bacterium | reverse complement strand
TCACCCAATCATGAAACACTTACAGCATCCCCAACACTTTCATACAAATATAAACTTGAAATGGAAACGATGGTTTACCTTATGCGGCGCATTTAGTGCAACTCTCGTATTTGTTAACAAATTACGAAGAATTCAAAAAAACAAAAGTCATACAGTATAACGAAATTGGTTGCTTTACAAGTAAAAAATTAGCCACTACAGACATTGAAAAAATAATAATTGGCGATGGATCCGATTATTCCAGAGACACAACAAATTTCCTTCAAGTAATTAATGATCTTTTTAATAGTTTTAAACACTGCTTAATGCACGACGAAAGCTATCCACTGATATCCAGAGAAATTCCGACAATCACATCATATCAAGCAAAAAAGAACGGCCACAACAATGAAATAATTTATCACAATCACAAATCATACCATCTAATGATGGGATTTCAAGATACAGTTATTCGGATTCTGAAAAATCAAAATATTTACAAAATAAAAAATTCTGATAAAAATTCAATCTAATAGTTTTTGCAAAACCACAAGAAATAAGTCGGCGGGTCAAACTCAATTCCGCAACCCGGCCCAGCGCCTGCACAGCCGCCCACACTCCAGCCCCGCAGTCAACTATCCGCCCGCGCTAGGATTTTTTGCTGCACTGCAGCATAATGAAGTCTTCGCAGCCAGTATGGGCAGCGTCGGCGCCCCGCCCCGCCAGCTCATCCATGCGTTCAAAGGGTATGACTACCATGCACAACGATCCAACCGACACGCAAGACACCACATCTTTGCTCAACACCGCCAGCCGCATCGAAAGCTCACTGACTGACATCAACGCCCGCATCGCCCGGCTGGCCCACACGCTCAATGCGTCGCTGGCGACTGAGGAAGACATCGTCAAGATTCTCAACCGCGACAACCCGTATCTGGAGCCTCACGCCGCCGAGATCGCCTCCAATTCCTTCGACCAGCACGAGCACCGGCTGGTGCATCAGTGGGAAGAACTGCGCGGCCTGCTGGTGCTGCGCGGCGACATGATGGCGCGCTCCATCCAGGATCTGGGCCTGGACGCCACCCTCAAAATGACCTTCCACATGGAAAAGCACCTCATCCGCGAAGGCTTCAAGCCGGGTGCCGACGGCTTTGACATGCTGCGTGGCCAGACGACTTAACTCACGTTTTCCTGCCGCCGCCCACCTTTTCTTCCAAAAAATATTATGAATCCCACCTTCAGCCTCTCAAATCTCAAAGACCGCCTGCCCCACGACTTTCACACCCTGTCCAACCAGTCGGGCCGGGTGCTGTCGAGCTACACGCATCACGTCGAAAAAATCACCAAAACCCACGCCAGCCGCATGCTGGAGCTGTGCGCCAGCCTGGCCGGTTTCCAGCAACACCTCAGCCACTCGGCGCAGGAAGGGCGCTTGCTGCAGGAAGCGACCAGCTACGGCGTCGATGCCGCCCAGCGCATGGCGCTGACGCTGGATGTGCTGCGCGAGCGCGGCAACAACGACAAGGCGCATGAAGAAGCGGGCACGCCGCCTGTGCTCAATTACGAATACGAACTGGTCGTGGACGGGCGTGATCTGGAGCGCCCAGTGAACTACCAACTGCTCAAAATCCTCCCCGAAGCGGGCGTGGAAGTGTTCGACTGGAAGCGCCCTTACATGATCATTGACCCGCGTGCGGGCCACGGCGCGGGCATTGGCGGCTTCAAGACCGACAGCCAGGTCGGCGTGGCGCTGCGCGGCGGGCACCCGGTGTATTTTGTGGTTTTCCGTCAGCACCCCGAAGCGGGCCAGACGCTGGCCGACGTGATGCGCGCCGAAGCCGGTTTTCTGCGCGAAATTGCCACGCGCCACCCCGAAGCGCCCAAACCCATCGTCGTCGGCAACTGCCAGGGCGGCTGGGCCACGCTGCTGCTGGCCGCTGCCAACCCCGACATCACCGGCCCGCTGGTGCTCAACGGCGCACCGGTCGCCACCTGGTCCGGCCAGATCGGCGAAAACCCCATGCGCTACAACGGCGGTTTATTGGGCGGTGTGGTGCCTGCGCTCTTGATGTCCGACCTCGGCCACGGCGAATTTGACGGCGCGCATCTGGTGAGCAACTTTGAAAAGCTCAACCCCAGCCGCAACTACTTCGGCAAATACTACGACCTGTACGCCGGTGTCGATGAAAACCGCGACTCGTTCCTCGAATTCGAGCGCTGGTGGGGCGGCTACCACTTCAACAACGAAGCCGAAATCCGCTGGATCGTCGAGCAGATTTTTATCGGCAACCGCTTGGCCCGTGGACAGGCGCAGCTGGAGCCGGGGCGCAACCTCGATCTCAAGGCGATTCGCTCGCCCATCATCGTGTTTGCCAGCCGGGGCGACAACATCACGCCGCCGCAGCAGGCGCTGAACTGGATCGTCGATACCTACAGCGACGAGCACGAAATCCGCGTGCGCGGCCAGCGCATCATTTATATGGTTCACGACAAGGTGGGCCATCTGGGCATTTTTGTGTCGTCCTCGATTGCGCGCAAGGAACACGCCGAAGTCGCCTCGACGCTCAAAACCATCGAAACGCTGCCGCCCGGCCTGTACGAGATGAAGATTGACGACTCGGCGGGCGAAGGGCTGCATGAGAAGTTCCTGGTCAGCTTTCACGAGCGCACGATGGCCGACATCCTGACCGTCGCCGTCAACAACCGCGAGCAAGAGCGCGATTTTGCCGCCGTCGCCCGCCTGTCCGAAACAGGTGCCAATCTCTACGAGATGAGCATGCGCCCGCTGGTGCAGGCAATGGTCACGCCGCAAACGGCGCAGGCGCTGCGCGAGAGCCACCCATCGCGCCTGAGCCGTAAAGCGTTTTCTGACCAGAATCCGGTCATGCCGCTGGTCAGCCAGGCCGCCGACTGGAGCCGCGCCAAGCGCCAGCCCGCCGAGGCAAGCAACCCGTTCATCGGGCTGGAAAAGGTCATGGCTGACGCCTTCATTCAGGGCATAGACTTTTTCCGCGACGTGCGCGACGCGGCTTTTGAAGCGGCTTTTCTGGCGATTTACGGCTCGCCCTTCATGCACTGGGTGGGCGCAACGCATGCCCCCGAGCCAGCACCGAAAGACCCACACGCGCTGCGCCTGCTGCCCGAAGTGCAGGCGATGCTGTTGAGCGTGGACAGCGGCAGCTTTGAGGCCGCCGTGATCCGCATGCTGATTTTGCTGGCCGGCTCACGCGGCTCGGTGCGCCGCGACCGGCTGGAGCGCTCCTCGCAGGTGCTGACAACCAACGAGGCGTTTGTGCGGATCGGCGCCGACCTGCGCGCCGCGATGATCCGCGAACAGACCGTCATTGTCGAGTTCGAGCCAGAGCGCTCGCTTGAAGCGCTGCCGTTGCTGCTGTCCCAGCCCGAGCAGCGCCGCCAGGCGCTGGAACTCGTGCATTACATCATCGGTGCCCGCGACGAGATGGAGCCGCATTCACTGCAAATGCTCCAGCGCATGGAGCAGCTGCTCGCCGCGCCGGATGACGACGTAGCGCTGTCCGCCCAGGAAGTGATCAAGCTGGAGGAGCCTGTGGAAGAGCCTGAAACCAGCCCCGCCGACGCAGTCCCCGCTGAAGCAACATTTGCTGATGCAGCCCCCGCCGCAGCTCCTGCCGCCGTTGCCGTTGCCGTTGCCGCCCCCGCCCCCAAAACCAGCCGAAGCAAGCGCGTCCAGCCATGAGCGCCGCGACCAACGACCCGCTGCCCAAGGTCTGGGATGAAAACACCCGCATCGGCGACATGCTCAAAGGCAAGCGCGGCCTGGTTGTCGGCGTGGCCAACGGCGACAGCATCGCCTTTGGCTGCGCGGCCAAGCTGCGCGCCTTCGGTGCCGAAATTGCGCTGACTTACCTGAACGAAAAATCCAAAACCTACGTCGAGCCGCTGGCCAAACAGATCGACGCGGGCCTGCTACTGCCGCTCGATGTGTCGCAGCCCGGCCAGATGCAGGCGGTGTTCGAGCGCATCAAGAGCGAATGGGGCCAGTTGGACTTTGTCGTGCATTCGATTGCCTTTGCGCCGCGCGACGATCT